>NZ_LCTZ01000001.1 GCF_001413955.1 Flagellimonas eckloniae
AACCTTTAGCTTTTAAGAATTTAATGTAGCGCATATATTCCTTTTCGTCT
Organism: Flagellimonas eckloniae; assembly: GCF_001413955.1. Lineage (NCBI taxonomy): Bacteria > Pseudomonadati > Bacteroidota > Flavobacteriia > Flavobacteriales > Flavobacteriaceae > Flagellimonas > Flagellimonas eckloniae. The sequence goes on from NZ_LCTZ01000001.1 coordinate 51, forward strand.
TTTCGTTGGGAATATACTATTGCCAATTTCCCCTTCTGGGTCAATCTTTCATTGGTTCCTTTAATGTATGATTTATCAATACGCTTTTTAATGATTTCATACCTGGCATTGTAGGTGCCATCTACATCAAATCGTTTTTCGTCCATTCTAAATCGTATGGACAGGGAAGTACTGTACACTAAAATTAGGGAAGCCACATCCAATTTTACTGGAAGTTTGGTCTTAAGCGCGTAATATTTGTTTTCCATATCACACATAACCTGTAGTTGCCACAACCTTAGATTACTTAGGTAAAGCTTATCAAAATTACGGTCATTGGCAATGGAACTTCCAATATACATATTGTGCTCTACTCCATCTGTTTTGTATCTCTCAAAGTAATGTGGAAACATTTTTTGGGCATCAACTTGTTTTCTATCCAATAAAGAAGCAAGCTGCATATTGGCTTCCATCACACTATTGTCATAATTCCGGCGATGGTCGTAATATGATTCTGTAGTTGGATCTATTTGACTCTCATACTTCTCAACAAGCAGATTTATCTCCTTATCCTCTTTCTTTAAATGTTTGAAAACAGGTGCTACTTCTTCCTGTACAAAAATCAAAAATTGCCTGCTCAGTATGGGTATAAAGTGTTTCTCTTAACTCTTCAAGATAGGTGTCCACCCTAAACATCAACTCCTCATAAATGGGAAGTTTATACTTTTTGACAGCTGACCAGAGTACTTCATTAATTTCTGAAAGCTGAATCATTAAATCCCTCTGTATTGAGAGATTTCTTTCTTTTGAGGACTCCTTAATATCAATCTGTCCATACAGCGGATAAACATCTTTAAATACTATTTCCTTAAAAACAGGTTGATTTCCAATCAGTTCGTCCGACATGAACCGCTTGGCCTCCTCTTGAAATTTCCAATAGACGGAAGAATGAACCGTTGTACACTCGTGTTGAATAATGGCATCAACCAAATTTTCCTCTTCTTCTATGGATCGTATAACCGCGGAAACAATAAATGGCATTACATCATCCAGCTTGTTCGCATTTATGCTGTTAAGCTCATTTACCGTGGTAGAAACCAATTCCAAAACACCCAAAAGGTTTCCATTGTCCGCAATTGGTGCCAAAATAGCACTTTTTATCCCCTGCTCATGAAGGTTCTTGTAGGGTTGACCTCCGTTGGTCTTTTTATAATATTTTTTTCTACATTGGAAATGGCAAAATAGGTGTTCTCCTTAAAGAGTTTATCATAGGAATAACCGCATAGCATGGTATCGCAAGATTCCATTTCCTTACCCTTTAGAATGTGGCTTTCGATACCCTTCCCATATATTTTTAGGAATCGATTTGTCTTGGAATCATATCCCGCAAACCCAACGCTGATTTTTTTTAAGGTTAAAAAGCGACCTAAAGGTATCCTGAAAACTGTCCATAAAGTTTTCATTTCCTCTTTTATTGCTTCCAATAAGTGTGGATTTTATTTCCGAAATGGAATGTTCGGCAGTTACATCGAACATATTGGAGATTACAAAACCCTTTGAAATAAAACTGTTTGGCGGTATTTTTTCTTTCCAAAGATCTAGATTGTCAAAATTTTCCAAGAGTTCGTCAACGTCTTCCTGAGAAAGTTCCTTTGATTTGTCTGTAGGAATGATTTCCATAAAATCTGCATTGTACAGTATTCTATAATGTCTCATTACCCCATTTGCGTCCGGAATATCATAAAACAAAGGTCTTTTAAAGTCCATTTTAAAACCGTAGTAGTAACTCAGTACCACGGTACATTTCATGATATAATTGAGCTCCATGGGTAAATTCCGGATTTCCAGCTCAAATCCTTCACCTGCATTCTGCAAAATATTTTGAAACCTTTCGGAGGAGTTAAAAAACCAAATTATCAAATGGCGTGGAAGCTGTCTTAATCTCATTCAAGGTAAGCACCGGGGCAAATGTGTCCGCCAGAATGGTGCTAATCACATCCTCATGCTTCTTTAACAGCCCAACATCATCAAAACCTTCCCGTAGTTCAGGAAAAGGTGCCTGTGCATCCAATACGTGCTTGGCCCTATTTACCAAGTACACATCCTTGCTTTCTAGCTGATTATCATAGTGTTCCAATAATTTATTGAAACTTATCAACTGCAACATGGGACTTTCAGCATTGTAGTTTTGCTCCATACCAGTATTAGACGAGGTTTAGCCTATAAAGTTACAAAAAGAAAATATGCGCCAATGTTAAGGGAATCTTTATGGTTTTAACTGCAATTTTTAGATATTTAGTAAAATTTGCTGAATGTCATCGACCACAAGACTTGACCGCGCTTACCAAAATGCCAAAATCATCTCTTTTGATGATGACTCAAAGTTTATCTTTTTTAGCGATTGCCATAGGGGAGATAATAGCTTTGCTGATGATTTCGCAAATAACCGAAACATTTATTTTCATGCTCTAAACCATTATTATCGTGAAGGATTTGAGTATTGTGAACTGGGCGATGGCGACGAACTATGGGAAAACCTCAGCTTTGAATCCATTTTTGAAGCTCACAAAAATATTTTTCAATTGTTACGTCAATTCCATTTGGAAAACCGGTTACATATGGTTTGGGGAAATCATGATATGGTATATAGGGACGAGACTTATGTGAGCAAACATCTCTCAAGTTATTTTGAACCTATTGATGATTCGGACAAGGCTCTTTTTGAAGGCATAACGTACCATGAAGCACTTATTCTAAAACATAAGGAAAATGGACAAGAACTGTTCTGCACCCATGGACACCAGGCCGATTGGTGGAATTATGTTTGTTGGCGTATTGGTCGGTTTTTGGTTCGCATTCTTTGGAAACCTTTACAGGTGGTTGGAATTGCAGATCCAACCAGTCCAGCTAAAAACTACAAAGAACTCATACGAATTGAACGGCGGATCAAGCGTTGGATTTTAAAGAATACCCTAAAAATTACAATTGTAGGGCATACGCATAGACCTCGCTTTCCCGAACCAGGTCAAATTCCTTTGTTTAATGATGGTAGTTGTGTTCACCCAAGAAGTATTACCGGAATTGAGATTGAAAATGGGAAAATTTCATTAATCAAGTGGCAAATTGCAACAAAACCTGATGGTACGCTACAAATTGTTCGGATTTTGCTGGAAGGCCCTGAAAAATTAGCACATTATAAAACGGAATAGCCTTTATGCTCTCTTTGCTAATGTTTTTATTACCGTTACAAATTTATCAAGCTCTTCTGTAGTAGTATATACGTTGGGGGTTATCCTACAACCATTCACGTTGGCATATTCAATTCCAACGGTCCATATCTGAAACTCTTCCAGTAAGGTCTTGGCCAAATCCTTGGCTCCCATATTGGTGAGACCAACATTGGCTATTCCACAACTTCGTTCTTCTGCCTCCGGGGTATTGATAATTACATTTTCAACATTTCGCAATTGATCGCTCCAGTACCTTTGAATGAATCGCAGTCTATTTTCCTTTCGTTTCAATCCAATCATTTCAAGATAATCAATGGCATCATTTATGGCCAAATCTGAATGCACAGGGTGGGTTCCGATATGGTTCAATCGCTGAATTTTATCAGAATCAGTTACATGATCCGCCAATAGCGGCCATATTTTTCCAATATTTTTCTTGGCAACATATAACATGCCCGTGCCCAAAGGAGCACTTAACCATTTATGCAGACTTGAACCGTAATAGTCACAATTCAATTCACTAATGTTGACCTCAAAATGGCCTATACAATGTGCACCATCTACCAAAACCTCAACTCCATAGCTATGTGCCATATCACAAATTTTACGGATGGGAAGAATATGTCCAGTAATATTGATCATATGGCTGACCATTATCAATCTGGTGTTTGAGGTGATTTGGGATTCATATAATGTAACCAATTCATCATCCGAATTTGGATGGTTCGGTACAGAAACTTCTTTACAAACAACACCATAACGTTCACTAATCTGACGAAAATGGTCTCGCATTGAACCGTAATCCTGAATGGCGAATATGGCTTCATCACCTTTTTTCCAAGGATATCCTCCAATAATCATATCCAAAGATTCCGTAGTATTACGAGTGATTATCAATTCTTCAGACTGACAGCCGACCAAATTTGCCAGTCTGGCAGCTACTTTTTTCTTGTTGTCCCACTGTACCGTTCGCATATAAAAAGAAGCTTCATAATTTACATTCTTAATATGCTTAAGATGGTTGTTCATGATTGGGATGGGCACAAAATTGTAGTACCCATTTTCAAGATTTATATAGTCTGGTTTAAGGGAGTAGTCCTTTCGGATTCTTTTCCAAAATTCATCATCATTGTTTTTAGGGTAAGGTAGGTTTGTATCTTCATTTTGTGCGCTTACCGGTATTGAAAGAAAAGGCGTGACCACCGCCGCTTGCCCCAAGCGTTTTAAAAATTGTCTTTTTTTCATAATTTTTCAATTTATTGGTTAAACGTATCTTTTGAAAGCATTGAAAAGAACCCTAAATTGAGCTATACCTAGCTCAATTTACAATATAACTCAGAATTGGAACAACTTCAATCCATATTAAATCAAATTCCAATAAGGCATGACATTGCCTCACATTTAATGCTCCTTGGGGTAGTTCAAGGATTTTTTTTAAGTTTTGTCATTTTTGCTAGGGCAAGAAAGAACTCGGCAATAACCTTTTTGGGTTGGTCTTTATTTTTTCAGTCACTGGTTTTTTTAGATACATACCTGTGCTATACAGGGCTTATTAAATACATGCTTCATTTTAACGATTCTACGGAAGTGTTTGTACTACTGATAGCTCCAACAATTTATTTTTTCACTTATGCCTTGTTAGAGAGAAAGCCAATTACCTTAAAAAAACACTGGCCACATTTTTTGCTCCCTTTCGTTTATGGACTATCGCAAATCAATTATTACAAGGGGCCTTTAGCCGTAAAACTCAACGCATACCTAGGAGCTTACTATGATAATCTGGGTTACATACCTGTTCCAGACTCCTTTAATTTTACCTATCATATTATAAAAGATGAATTTAGATGGATGATTCTTTTCAGTTTTGTCCTCTACCTTGTTCTTTCGGCTAGATTAGTTTTTAAGTCGAGACGCAAAAAGGGATTGGCTCCAAAAAAAATAAAGCTTGACAAATATGCTTTTTCCAGAAACACGGTTGCGCTTTTTGTTTTTTTGCTGATTTTCCTATTTCTTATTTTCTTAAATCATGATGATGATAGTGGGGATCACTATATTGCCATTCTGCAAACCGTAATCACCTTCATCACAACTTTTTTTATCATTTCAGAATCTCGATTTTTTGAAAATTCCTGGATTGCGGACAAATATGAAACACTTACCTCCAACGGGTTAAATTTTATTGAAATTGAAAGCTTTATCCACGATAACAATTACTTTAAATCTTCGGAAGCAACTCTAAACGACCTTGCTAAAAAGCTTGAAACAAACCCCAATTTGGTTTCCAAACTGATCAATACCGAAACCGGAAGCAACTTCAACGACTATATCAATCAAAAAAGAGTACAGTTAGCCCAAGAAAAACTGATTAAGGCAGAGTATGCCCATTTAACGGTTGAAGCTATTGGAAATTTAGTCGGTTTTAGCTCAAAATCAGCATTTTACAATGCATTTAAAAAGTATGTGGGCACCTCTCCATCACAGTATTCAAAAAACAAAGTTTCTCCAGAATTGTAATTCAATACACTTCGGCTCCTCTTAAATTCCAATTCTTCTTCTTTGCTTCCCATCTTTGACCAAACAATTTTAACTATGGAGACAAAGATTCGCCGCTACGACTTGGATTGGTTACGAGTAATCGTTTTTGGATTGCTTATTTTTTACCATGTAGGTATGTTTTTTGTACCCTGGGGATGGCATGTTAAAAACAATGTAACCTATGATTGGCTACGTTGGCCTATGATATTTCTAAACCAATGGCGCTTGCCCATCCTATTTGTTATTTCAGGAATGGGCACGTATTATGCCTTGGGAAAAAGAAGTCTTTGAAAATTTAACCTGGAACGCTATTTAAGATTGGGTATTCCACTTGGTGTAGGGATGTTGCTCATTGTGCCTCCCCAAGTGTATTTTGAACGCCTTGCAAATGCACAATTTTCAGGGTCTTATTTTGAGTTCTTTACCACCATTGCCTTTGAAGGTATTTATCCCGAGGGAAATATAAGCTGGCACCACCTCTGGTTTTTACCCTATCTTTTTCTGTTTTCATTGGTGCTCTCTCCCATTCTTGTGTATCTACGTAGAAATGAAACAAAATTTGTAGAATGGATTAAACGACAGATTCAAAAACCATATGGACTTTACATTTTTGTTATCCCCTTATATGTACTTGAAGCCTGCGTAGAACCTTTTTTCGACATTACCCACGCATTGATTGATGATTGGTTCAATATAAGTTTTAGTATTGTTTTGTTCTTCTTTGGTTTTTTGTTGATAGCAACCAAGGATACCTTCTGGGAATGCTTGAAAAGCATAAAAACCAAAGCTTTGTTCATAGGGATCATTGCTTTCTCAAGTCAGGTTATCATATGGCTCTTCTTTGAAGATGGTTATATTATTCACTTTACCGAAGCAATGCTAAAGTGGTGAATATTTGGTCTTGGATTTTGGTGCAAAATGTAATAAAGGATATACTGCCCTGTTGCATAGGCAAGTGGTTTTACTGGGCCTATTTAGATATTGGGCTGCATAGGCAAAAAGCACCAAAATCCAAGACCAAATATTCACCACTTTTAGCATTGCTTCGGTAAAGTGAATAATATAACCATCTTCAAAGAAGAGCCATATGATAACCTGACTTGAGAAAGCAATGATCCCTATGAACAAAGCTTTGGTTTTTATGCTTTTCAAGCATTCCCAGAAGGTATCCTTGGTTGCTATCAACAAAAAACCAAAGAAGAACAAAACAATACTAAAACTTATATTGAACCAATCATCAATCAATGCGTGGGTAATGTCGAAAAAAGGTTCTACGCAGGCTTCAAGTACATATAAGGGGATAACAAAAATGTAAAGTCCATATGGTTTTTGAATCTGTCGTTTAATCCATTCTACAAATTTTGTTTCATTTCTACGTAGATACACAAGAATGGGAGAGAGCACCAATGAAAACAGAAAAAGATAGGGTAAAAACCAGAGGTGGTGCCAGCTTATATTTCCCTCGGGATAAATACCTTCAAAGGCAATGGTGGTAAAGAACTCAAAATAAGACCCTGAAAATTGTGCATTTGCAAGGCGTTCAAAATACACTTGGGGAGGCACAATGAGCAACATCCCTACACCAAGTGGAATACCCAATCTTAAATAGCGTTCCAGGTTAAATTTCCAAAGACTTCTTTTTCCCAAGGCATAATACGTGCCCATTCCTGAAATAACAAATAGGATGGGCAAGCGCCATTGGTTTAGAAATATCATAGGCCAACGTAGCCAATCATAGGTTACATTGTTTTTAACATGCCATCCCCAGGGTACAAAAAACATACCTACATGGTAAAAAATAAGCAATCCAAAAACGATTACTCGTAACCAATCCAAGTCGTAGCGGCGAATCTTTGTCTCCATAGTTAAAATTGTTTGGTCAAAGATGGGAAGCAAAGAAGAAGAATTGGAATTTAAGAGGAGCCGAAGTGTATTGAATTACAATTCTGGAGAAACTTTGTTTTTTGAATACTGTGATGGAGAGGTGCCCACATACTTTTTAAATGCATTGTAAAATGCTGATTTTGAGCTAAAACCGACTAAATTTCCAATAGCTTCAACCGTTAAATGGGCATACTCTGCCTTAATCAGTTTTTCTTGGGCTAACTGTACTCTTTTTTGATTGATATAGTCGTTGAAGTTGCTTCCGGTTTCGGTATTGATCAGTTTGGAAACCAAATTGGGGTTTGTTTCAAGCTTTTTAGCAAGGTCGTTTAGAGTTGCTTCCGAAGATTTAAAGTAATTGTTATCGTGGATAAAGCTTTCAATTTCAATAAAATTTAACCCGTTGGAGGTAAGTGTTTCATATTTGTCCGCAATCCAGGAATTTTCAAAAAATCGAGATTCTGAAATGATAAAAAAAGTTGTGATGAAGGTGATTACGGTTTGCAGAATGGCAATATAGTGATCCCCACTATCATCATCATGATTTAAGAAAATAAGAAATAGGAAAATCAGCAAAAAAACAAAAAGCGCAACCGTGTTTCTGGAAAAAGCATATTTGTCAAGCTTTATTTTTTTTGGAGCCAATCCCTTTTTGCGTCTCGACTTAAAAACTAATCTAGCCGAAAGAACAAGGTAGAGGACAAAACTGAAAAGAATCATCCATCTAAATTCATCTTTTATAATATGATAGGTAAAATTAAAGGAGTCTGGAACAGGTATGTAACCCAGATTATCATAGTAAGCTCCTAGGTATGCGTTGAGTTTTACGGCTAAAGGCCCCTTGTAATAATTGATTTGCGATAGTCCATAAACGAAAGGGAGCAAAAAATGTGGCCAGTGTTTTTTTAAGGTAATTGGCTTTCTCTCTAACAAGGCATAAGTGAAAAAATAAATTGTTGGAGCTATCAGTAGTACAAACACTTCCGTAGAATCGTTAAAATGAAGCATGTATTTAATAAGCCCTGTATAGCACAGGTATGTATCTAAAAAAACCAGTGACTGAAAAAATAAAGACCAACCCAAAAAGGTTATTGCCGAGTTCTTTCTTGCCCTAGCAAAAATGACAAAACTTAAAAAAAATCCTTGAACTACCCCAAGGAGCATTAAATGTGAGGCAATGTCATGCCTTATTGGAATTTGATTTAATATGGATTGAAGTTGTTCCAATTCTGAGTTATATTGTAAATTGAGCTAGGTATAGCTCAATTTAGGGTTCTTTTCAATGCTTTCAAAAGATACGTTTAACCAATAAATTGAAAAATTATGAAAAAAAGACAATTTTTAAAACGCTTGGGGCAAGCGGCGGTGGTCACGCCTTTTCTTTCAATACCGGTAAGCGCACAAAATGAAGATACAAACCTACCTTACCCTAAAAACAATGATGATGAATTTTGGAAAAGAATCCGAAAGGACTACTCCCTTAAACCAGACTATATAAATCTTGAAAATGGGTACTACAATTTTGTGCCCATCCCAATCATGAACAACCATCTTAAGCATATTAAGAATGTAAATTATGAAGCTTCTTTTTATATGCGAACGGTACAGTGGGACAACAAGAAAAAAGTAGCTGCCAGACTGGCAAATTTGGTCGGCTGTCAGTCTGAAGAATTGATAATCACTCGTAATACTACGGAATCTTTGGATATGATTATTGGAGGATATCCTTGGAAAAAAGGTGATGAAGCCATATTCGCCATTCAGGATTACGGTTCAATGCGAGACCATTTTCGTCAGATTAGTGAACGTTATGGTGTTGTTTGTAAAGAAGTTTCTGTACCGAACCATCCAAATTCGGATGATGAATTGGTTACATTATATGAATCCCAAATCACCTCAAACACCAGATTGATAATGGTCAGCCATATGATCAATATTACTGGACATATTCTTCCCATCCGTAAAATTTGTGATATGGCACATAGCTATGGAGTTGAGGTTTTGGTAGATGGTGCACATTGTATAGGCCATTTTGAGGTCAACATTAGTGAATTGAATTGTGACTATTACGGTTCAAGTCTGCATAAATGGTTAAGTGCTCCTTTGGGCACGGGCATGTTATATGTTGCCAAGAAAAATATTGGAAAAATATGGCCGCTATTGGCGGATCATGTAACTGATTCTGATAAAATTCAGCGATTGAACCATATCGGAACCCACCCTGTGCATTCAGATTTGGCCATAAATGATGCCATTGATTATCTTGAAATGATTGGATTGAAACGAAAGGAAAATAGACTGCGATTCATTCAAAGGTACTGGAGCGATCAATTGCGAAATGTTGAAAATGTAATTATCAATACCCCGGAGGCAGAAGAACGAAGTTGTGGAATAGCCAATGTTGGTCTCACCAATATGGGAGCCAAGGATTTGGCCAAGACCTTACTGGAAGAGTTTCAGATATGGACCGTTGGAATTGAATATGCCAACGTGAATGGTTGTAGGATAACCCCCAACGTATATACTACTACAGAAGAGCTTGATAAATTTGTAACGGTAATAAAAACATTAGCAAAGAGAGCATAAAGGCTATTCCGTTTTATAATGTGCTAATTTTTCAGGGCCTTCCAGCAAAATCCGAACAATTTGTAGCGTACCATCAGGTTTTGTTGCAATTTGCCACTTGATTAATGAAATTTTCCCATTTTCAATCTCAATTCCGGTAATACTTCTTGGGTGAACACAACTACCATCATTAAACAAAGGAATTTGACCTGGTTCGGGAAAGCGAGGTCTATGCGTATGCCCTACAATTGTAATTTTAAGGGTATTCTTTAAAATCCAACGCTTGATCCGCCGTTCAATTCGTATGAGTTCTTTGTAGTTTTTAGCTGGACTGGTTGGATCTGCAATTCCAACCACCTGTAAAGGTTTCCAAAGAATGCGAACCAAAAACCGACCAATACGCCAACAAACATAATTCCACCAATCGGCCTGGTGTCCATGGGTGCAGAACAGTTCTTGTCCATTTTCCTTATGTTTTAGAATAAGTGCTTCATGGTACGTTATGCCTTCAAAAAGAGCCTTGTCCGAATCATCAATAGGTTCAAAATAACTTGAGAGATGTTTGCTCACATAAGTCTCGTCCCTATATACCATATCATGATTTCCCCAAACCATATGTAACCGGTTTTCCAAATGGAATTGACGTAACAATTGAAAAAATATTTTTGTGAGCTTCAAAAATGGATTCAAAGCTGAGGTTTTTCCCATAGTTCGTCGCCATCGCCCCAGTTCACAATACTCAAATCCTTCACGATAATAATGGTTTAGAGCATGAAAATAAATGTTTCGGTTATTTGCGAAATCATCAGCAAAGCTATTATCTCCCCTATGGCAATCGCTAAAAAAGATAAACTTTGAGTCATCATCAAAAAGAGATGATTTTGGCATTTTGGTAAGCGCGGTCAAGTCTTGTGGTCGATGACATTCAGCAAATTTTACTAAATATCTAAAAATTGCAGTTAAAACCATAAAGATTCCCTTAACATTGGCGCATATTTTCTTTTTGTAACTTTATAGGCTAAACCTCGTCTAATACTGGTATGGAGCAAAACTACAATGCTGAAAGTCCCATGTTGCAGTTGATAAGTTTCAATAAATTATTGGAACACTATGATAATCAGCTAGAAAGCAAGGATGTGTACTTGGTAAATAGGGCCAAGCACGTATTGGATGCACAGGCACCTTTTCCTGAACTACGGGAAGGTTTTGATGATGTTGGGCTGTTAAAGAAGCATGAGGATGTGATTAGCACCATTCTGGCGGACACATTTGCCCCGGTGCTTACCTTGAATGAGATTAAGACAGCTTCCACGCCATTTGATAATTTGGTTTTTAACTCCTCCGAAAGGTTTCAAAATATTTTGCAGAATGCAGGTGAAGGATTTGAGCTGGAAATCCGGAATTTACCCATGGAGCTCAATTATATCATGAAATGTACCGTGGTACTGAGTTACTACTACGGTTTTAAAATGGACTTTAAAAGACCTTTGTTTTATGATATTCCGGACGCAAATGGGGTAATGAGACATTATAGAATACTGTACAATGCAGATTTTATGGAAATCATTCCTACAGACAAATCAAAGGAACTTTCTCAGGAAGACGTTGACGAACTCTTGGAAAATTTTGACAATCTAGATCTTTGGAAAGAAAAAATACCGCCAAACAGTTTTATTTCAAAGGGTTTTGTAATCTCCAATATGTTCGATGTAACTGCCGAACATTCCATTTCGGAAATAAAATCCACACTTATTGGAAGCAATAAAAGAGGAAATGAAAACTTTATGGACAGTTTTCAGGATACCTTTAGGTCGCTTTTTAACCTTAAAAAAATCAGCGTTGGGTTTGCGGGATATGATTCCAAGACAAATCGATTCCTAAAAATATATGGGAAGGGTATCGAAAGCCACATTCTAAAGGGTAAGGAAATGGAATCTTGCGATACCATGCTATGCGGTTATTCCTATGATAAACTCTTTAAGGAGAACACCTATTTTGCCATTTCCAATGTAGAAAAATATTATAAAAAGACCAACGGAGGTCAACCCTACAAGAACCTTCATGAGCAGGGGATAAAAAGTGCTATTTTGGCACCAATTGCGGACAATGGAAACCTTTTGGGTGTTTTGGAATTGGTTTCTACCACGGTAAATGAGCTTAACAGCATAAATGCGAACAAGCTGGATGATGTAATGCCATTTATTGTTTCCGCGGTTATACGATCCATAGAAGAAGAGGAAAATTTGGTTGATGCCATTATTCAACACGAGTGTACAACGGTTCATTCTTCCGTCTATTGGAAATTTCAAGAGGAGGCCAAGCGGTTCATGTCGGACGAACTGATTGGAAATCAACCTGTTTTTAAGGAAATAGTATTTAAAGATGTTTATCCGCTGTATGGACAGATTGATATTAAGGAGTCCTCAAAAGAAAGAAATCTCTCAATACAGAGGGATTTAATGATTCAGCTTTCAGAAATTAATGAAGTACTCTGGTCAGCTGTCAAAAAGTATAAACTTCCCATTTATGAGGAGTTGATGTTTAGGGTGGACACCTATCTTGAAGAGTTAAGAGAAACACTTTATACCCATACTGAGCAGGCAATTTTTGATTTTGTACAGGAAGAAGTAGCACCTGTTTTCAAACATTTAAAGAAAGAGGATAAGGAGATAAATCTGCTTGTTGAGAAGTATGAGAGTCAAATAGATCCAACTACAGAATCATATTACGACCATCGCCGGAATTATGACAATAGTGTGATGGAAGCCAATATGCAGCTTGCTTCTTTATTGGATAGAAAACAAGTTGATGCCCAAAAAATGTTTCCACATTACTTTGAGAGATACAAAACAGATGGAGTAGAGCACAATATGTATATTGGAAGTTCCATTGCCAATGACCGTAATTTTGATAAGCTTTACCTAAGTAATCTAAGGTTGTGGCAACTACAGGTTATGTGTGATATGGAAAACAAATATTACGCGCTTAAGACCAAACTTCCAGTAAAATTGGATGTGGCTTCCCTAATTTTAGTGTACAGTACTTCCCTGTCCATACGATTTAGAATGGACGAAAAACGATTTGATGTAGATGGCACCTACAATGCCAGGTATGAAATCATTAAAAAGCGTATTGATAAATCATACATTAAAGGAACCAATGAAAGATTGACCCAGAAGGGGAAATTGGCAATAGTATATTCCCAACGAAAAGACGAAAAGGAATATATGCGCTACATTAAATTCTTAAAAGCTAAAGGTTATTTTACAAATAACATTGAAATTGTAGAACTTGAAGGTTTGCAAGGTGTCACCGGACTTAAGGCAATAAGGGCTGAAATTCTATATACAAAGGACACACAATCCGAAAGAACCTATACCTATAATGATTTAATGGAGGAATTGAAATCTTAGTAATAAGTTTCTTTATGCTACTCTATCCGGCCCCAAAAAAATGAAATGCGAGGCCAAATGCCAATACAGATATTACTATCCCTATAATAAAAATAGTATAGGTTGTTCTCAATATCTTATACTTTCTATTTAGGACAAGCCCCAGAAAATAAAGGTCTTTGGTAAGTGAAGAATAAATGTAGTCCTTGTCTTTTACCAATTCTTGGATGGCCCATTCATAT
>NZ_LCTZ01000002.1:3937500-4118402 GCF_001413955.1 Flagellimonas eckloniae
TTGACATTGCTTACATCGGTATAATACTCTTGACCAAATACGTTTGCACAATCCGTGTTTTTACTGGAAATGGTTTGTAATCTATTTTGTTTGCCCGTAGGGCCGTTATAGATGTAAGAAGCGGAGTTTTGTGTTATTGGTATTATTATATTGTCTATACGTTCATTTGATTTTCTAACGACGAATAAATTATCTATAAAAGATGATATTGTTACACTCTCCTGAATGGTACCGTTTAGAGGTAATTTTTCAAAAAGTTTATTGGGAAGAGGCCCAGTAATACTATCTAAGCTTTCAATGAGTTCATCACTATAGGAATAAACCTCATAAACTACATAAGGTGAGTTGTCAGTTATACTAACAGATACTGTGGTTTCTGTCTTAAAATCAAAATTGGTTGGGAATTTAAGGTCCGTTAGAACCGCTTCCTCAACTTCTGTAGAGTCTTGAGCCAAAGACTCCAGGTATTTGTTGTATTTTTCCTTTAAACAACCTTGAAAAAGAAAGGCTATCGTAGAAATAAGAACTAAGGAAAAGCATCTTTTAAGCTTCATTACTAAATATTTCATTAAATGAACGAAAAAACCTACATTATCTATTTTTTTAATCGATAAACAACACCTCAAAGTTGTGAAAAGAGTTAAAAGTGTGGTAAAGAAAAGTTTTGGATTTCCAATCCTTTTTTTGAGGGGCTAACAGACCAATAAACAATAAAGTGTAAAGCTTATATTTTTTTTGGAATTACTTTATTTTAGTGAAATAAGGGTACTAAAAAACGCCCCATAAGGAGCGTTTTTTTAGCACGAGGACATCTAATTTTGTAAATCAGATTCGTTTCTATATCCATCAGAATCCTTATACCAATCTTGATATAATTCACCTCCTGATGTGGCCCATTCGTTAAAGAAGTTATAGGCTTGGTTAACCGGAATGTTTTCTTTTGGGGGAGTAAAGTTATGTATAATGTTAATGGCCCAGGGCAAACCTGATTCTGTTGCATAATTTCCATCAAGATCTCTATTCACGCCATCTACAGATGTATCATTAATACCCAACGAAGTTCTAAGTCTATTTGGCAAATGAATTTCTTTGCTTCTATCCCCGCCAACAATCAAGAATGCATTAAATGGTGCCAAGCCCAATTGATTAGTGGTAATAGGTGTTGTGAATTTTACAGTAACGGTTGTAGGAACATTCAACATGGTTTCATTATTGTCAAATAGGATGATGACTGCTCTATTTTGTCCTTGTTCAACCCCGTTTGCTGCTACGTTAATAAAGCCTTCTGTCAACACTGTTCCGGTAACTGACTCGATTAAGTTTGGTCCAATACTTTCCAGTTCAATACCAAAGGCATTTGTGAGACCTGCACCATCGGATGTCACTTCAAAATGAATGTCCAATTGTACGGCCATGTTATCTGAATTCAACACCGCGACGAATCTATAATTGATTGCGGTATCGTTAAAATCATAATCTCCCAGAAAAGGCCATAAATCTTCAAATGCAACCGTACCCCAGCCATATTTACTTGGTGTAAATTGCTCAAAAGCTTTATCTGGATCATCTGGAAACTCGTCATTACTATCCGTAATACCATCTCCATCCGTATCTGGATCTACCACGGTATCATCTATAATGCTAAAAGTTGTTAGGTCATTGATAGTACGATCAAACGTTATTCCGCTTGTTGAGTTGGGACCATATCTATATTCCCAACCACCAGTTTGAGTATCCATTACAATTAGGTTGCCATTTGATAAATTATCTGCAAGCCATAATTCCTGATTGGAATCAATTGTCATTGAAGTTGGTTTAAAAGGTAAATCTTCACCGCTGATACGGGTTGCGTCATAATCGCCATCAGAATTTAAGTCAAGTTTATACAGTCCAGAAAATGTACAAACATATATGGTTCCGTCTTCAGCTAAATCCATATCGCCTCCTTGAATACTATCCAACCCGATTATATCCCAATTTGAAATGATGCCTGCGTTAAGTGGGTCAATGGTATACAGTTTGGCTTTGGTGGAGAAGTATAATAACCCATCATTTTTATTATAGCTTAACCTTGGTCCTCCTTGTCCAACATTGCCAACGGTAGTCCAAGTATCATTCACAATGTCATATTTCATAAGGGGATAGGGGCTGCTTCGTCCAATAGAATACAATAATTTGTTTTCTTGGTCAATAGCGGCTGTCCAACTGCCCATAGGCATATCCGAAATAAATGTATAGGCCCCAGTTAATGGATCTACTTGAAATAGATCACCACTTCCATTTACGCAATATAAATAGTCTTCAACTCCTGGTTTCCCTGTGGAAGCCCTTTTTCCAGCCTCTGGAGCATATGTATATGATATAACATTAGATACGATATCAACTATTGCAGATGAATATTTAAAACCATCTTTTCTTCTTATGTACAATTGTTCAAAGTAGTCAGGAACAACAAAGGTGTGTTCAATTTTTCCTCCGGAAGGAACTCCACTAAAAAGAAGATGGTTAAGATTGTCCACTGAAATATCAAAATCCGTGACTTCCTCGTCTTCTTCGTTTAAATAGGTTACCGAATCTCCAATATTTACCTCATCACTATATGCATAAACGTCATATTTTATATTTGACTCATTGTCATTAATGGTCAAGGTTATTTCCTTTTCGGTATTAAATTCAAAATCAGTCGGAATTTGTAGTTCTGTGATTTCCAGTTCATCAATAGGTACCTCAACTTCAACTTCACCCTCAGGCTCCACTCCATCATCAAAACTATCCTTAACACAAGAGGTTATTAAAAACAGCAATGTGTAGCAAGAGGCAAACAAAATAATTTGGGACTTTTTCATTTTTTGCAATTATTTAGAATATGTTGTTAAAATTAGGTACGCCTAATTTGTAAAATTTATGTATTTGGTTGGTATACATTTAAGTGTCGATACATAGTATATATTTTACGACAAATGAATTTATACGCTTATAAAACACAAATTGAACGAAAAAGACTACAAAAACATATATTTTACCGATGAACGGTAATGTAAAGTTGTGAAATCTGAAAAAAGCGTGGCGAAAACTAAGTCCTTAATATTACCATGCTGATACTGATTTGTTGATGTTTATAGAAGAAACATGCCATATAATTACTAAAAAAACGCTCCATTTGGAGCGTTTTTGTATATAAAAAGATTGTTCTTTTAATCCTGAAGTTGGGATTCGTTTCTGTATCCATTGGAATCTTTATACCAATCTTGATATAGTTCCCCTCCTGATATTGCCCATTCGTTAAAAAAGTTGTAGGCTTGATTTACTGGAACAGACTCCTTTGGGGGTATAAAATTATGAACAATATTTATAGCCCAGGGTAATCCGGAATCGGTAGCAAAGTTTCCATCAATATCGTGGTTTACTCCTTCAACAGCTGTATTGTTTACTCCCAAAGTGGTTCTTGACTTGTTGGGAAGATGAATTTCCCTTCCTCTATCCCTATCAACAATAAGGAATGGATTGAATGGTGCAAGACCCAATTGAGTGGTTGTTATTGGGGTAGTGAATTTAACAACCACGGTTGTTGGCACGTTCACCATTGTTTCGTTGTTATCAAATAGAATGAATACAGCTTTGTCTTGGCCTTGTTCCGTACCATTGGCCGCTACATTAATATAGTTTTCTGTTAAGACTGTTCCCGTAACCGATTCAATTAAGCTAGGGGCAATATTTTCCATTTCAATACCAAAAGCATTTATCAATCCAGCACCATCAGAGGTTACCTCAAAATGAATGTCAAGTTGTACGGCCATATTATCCGAATTCAATACAGCAACAAATCTATAATTGATGGCGGTATCATTAAAGTCATAGTCTCCAAGATAAGGCCAAAGGTCTTCAAATGCTACAGTTCCCCATCCGTATTTACTGGGTGTAAATTGCTCAAAGGCTTTTTCTGCATCATTTGGATATTCATCATTGCTATCGGTGATACCATCTCCATCAGTATCGGGATCTTCGGCATTTTCATTAACAATACTTAATGTGGCAAGGTCATTTATGGTTCTGCCAAAAGTAATACCCGAGGTAGAATTTGGTCCATAGCGATATTCCCAACCTCCTGTTTGTGTATCCATCACAATAAGATCACTGTCATTACTGTTGTTTGCAAGCCATAATTCTTCATTGCTATCAATTGTCATAGAGGTAGGGGAGAAGGGTAAATCCTCTCCGCTTATCCTAACAGCATCATAGTCACCATTTCCATTGGAATCCAATCTGTATAATCCGGAAAAAGAACATAGATAAATTGTTCCGTCGGCTGCAAAGTCTAAATCTCCTCCCTGTTGCTTATCCAAGCCAGAAATGTTCCAGTTTGAAATGATATTGGCATTCTGGGGATCAATAGTATAGAGCTTACTGTTGGTGGAAAAATATAACAGACCATCAGCACTGTTATAACTTAATCTGGGTCCGCCTTGTCCAACGTTTCCAACTGTGTCCCAAGAATCGTTGACCAAATCGTATTTCATCAATGGATAGGGGCTACTTTTTCCTATCGAATATAGTAACATGTTTTGTTTATCAATAGCAGCGGTATAACTTCCCATAGGCATGTCAGATACAAAGGTGTAGGCTCCAGTAATGGGGTCAATTTGAAAAAGTTCTGCATTACCGTTAACACAATAAAGATAGTCTTCAACTATGCTTTTGCCTGCCCAGGTGTTTTTTCCCGCTTTAGGAACATGGGTATAGGTTATTCTATTCGAACTTATATCAACTATGGACGATGAGTATTTAAAGCCTTCTTTTCTTCTAATATATAATTGTTTATAATAGCTGGGAATCACGACTGAATGTTCTATTTTTCCACCCGATGGCGCTCCACGAAAAAGAATATGGTTAAGATTGTCAACAACTACTTCCGGAGCTGTTACTTCCTCACCTTCCTCGTTTAAGAATGTAATATCATTTCCGTAAACTATTTCGTTGTTGTAGGCATAAACGTCGTAGATTACATCAGCGGTATTATCATTTATTTGAATTGTGAGCTCTTTTTCTGTTCCGAATGCAAAACCACTTGGGATTTGCAATTGCGTAATTTCCAATTCTTCAATAGGAGTTTCAACTTCTCCTTCTGTTTCTAAATCAGGATTTAGGGCATCATCCAGATTGTCTTTTACACAGGATGTTGTCATAAAAAGAAATATACATGCTATTGTCGATAAAATAATTTGGGACCTGTTCATTTTTACAATTATTTAAAATATGCTGCTAAAATTAGGCACGACTTGGCTGTAAACTTTGCGTATTTGGTTGGTATACATTTAAGTATCGATACGCGGTGTATTTTTTTCGATAAATGAATTTATACGCTTATAGAGTTAAAATTGAAAGAAAAAGACTTTAAAAAATACATTTTACCTGTAAGAGACAAGGCATAGGGGTGAAAAGAAAGTTGTGGTTATTGAAAGAACAGAACTAAAAGTATGGGTTATCTGAAAGCTTTCCTCTTACTCATTAAAAACCCTATTGAGAATAAACAATACATGACCATAATTAGAATTATGAGTAGCTCGTGAAGGTGATATTTATAATAGAAATCAATCGCTTCATAAAGCAACAAAAATATAAATGGAAAAAATATGTGGAAAACGACAAGTCCCAAGCTTATCCAAAACAATAGGTTGAACTTCATTGGATGGTCACTAGGTTCTCCCATTTTTTCCTTAATATACAATCCAATAGCAAATAGAAGAACAATGGAGGCTATCAGGTCTGCGTAATAAAGGTTAATATGGAAAGGGTCTTGAACAAAGATGCTGACTAGGTATCCAATTGCAGATACCAGTATACCATACTTCAACCATTTTTTATGTTTTTGGTTTTTCAGTGTATTCAAATATATATAGTAAAAAAATGAAAATGATACTATTGAGTATACGTTGTAAATGATAACGTTGTCCCAAGAGTACCTTTCATCTGAAAAGAATTGAAATCCATCATGAAATTTTATAAAATAGCCCAAGACTTCAGTAAAGAAAGTATACGCAATAAATACAGGAAAATATTTTAATACGGTATCAAAATATTTCCTGTAGTTTAAAGCTGATATTACCCATGTAACAAAGTAAAACGGGATGAAATACTGTTCTTTAAGAAATTCCAGAAATTCGTGGACCATTTTTTAGTAATCATGTGGTGGTGGCGGTGCACTGTTCCCTCGGTTGAGTGTTAAACTCTGCGCGGCATATATTGGAGGTGCGGTAGATAAGTTAGGTGCAAAACCGGCATAAGATTTTTCCCTATCATCTGAGATATTTCCAATACCCTGTTCACCAACTGCATCTTTAACAAGTTTTGCCTTGCCATCTGCACCAATGTAAAATCCGTAATCTTGTCCGTCAACTTCCATTGCTGGAAGTATAAAAATAGAATTTTGCCTTGCATGTTCAATCCTATCCTTATCGGGGAAATCATTTTTATCTGGGTAATTGGCAAAATAGAAACGAAGCGAGGAAATATCTACTTCGGCTGTTTTTGCTTCTTGTTCAATAAATGCTATATACTGTTTTATGGTATCAAAATCCCATGATACAAAGCGGGCAACATGAAACTCTTCTTTAGGATAGTGCTCTTTTTCATAAGTCTCAATCAATCCGGCTCTATTTCTTGAATAGTTGTCAAACAAAGATTTGGATTCCTCTAGAGAGATAATCTGTTTTGGTGGTTCAACTTTTTCACGTGGTTTTTCATGAGGTTTTTCTTTTTTTGGTATTTGCTGACAAGCTCCTAAAAAAAGGAGCATTGATCCCAAAAAAAGAGAGGCTGCTCTTTTGGTGTTTTTCATGCTGTAAGAATTTTAAGGTTCATAGTATGGGGAAACCGTACTAAAGATATGTTTTTTCTTTAAAATGAGTGCATAAAAAACCCTTTGAGATTACTCAAAGGGAATTAGATATGTTGTTGAAAAATTTTATTGATTCATCGTCAACAAAAACTCTTCATTATTTTTGGTCTGTTTTATGCGCTGTTCCATAAACTCCATGGCTTCAACAGGATTCATGTCTGCTAGGTACTTACGCATAATCCACATGCGTTGAATTGTAGCTTCATCCAATAAAAGATCGTCTCTACGTGTAGAAGAAGAGATAAGGTCAATAGCCGGGAATATTCTACGGTTAGAAATTCGTCTATCTAATTGGAGTTCCATGTTACCGGTTCCTTTAAATTCTTCAAAGATGACTTCATCCATTTTAGAACCAGTTTCTGTAAGCGCTGTTGCAATAATTGAAAGCGACCCGCCATTTTCAATGTTTCTTGCAGCTCCAAAGAAACGCTTTGGTTTATGAAGGGCATTGGCATCAACACCACCACTCAATACTTTTCCAGATGCCGGTTGCACGGTATTATAAGCTCTTGCAAGCCGGGTAATTGAATCCAAAAGAATAACAACATCATGACCGCATTCTACCAAACGTTTTGCCTTTTCCAATACAATATTGGCAACTCTTACGTGTTCTGTAGCTTCTTTATCAAACGTAGAAGCCACCACTTCGCCACGAACATTACGTTGCATATCGGTAACCTCCTCTGGGCGTTCATCAATTAAAAGAATAATTTGATATACTTCTGGATGGTTTGCGGCAATTGCATTGGCAATGTCTTTTAATAACATTGTCTTTCCAGTTTTGGGCTGGGAAACTATCATGCCCCGCTGTCCTTTTCCAATAGGAGAGAACAAATCCATTATTCGTGTAGATAATGTGCTTTGTCGCTCGGCCAATTTAAATTTTTCTTTTGGAAATAAGGGCGTTAAGTGCTCAAATGACACCCTATCTCTAACCACTTGCGGATCTAATCCATTTATCTTGCTGACCTTTATAAGGGGAAAGTACTTTTCTCCCTCTTTAGGAGGTCTTACGTTGCCCAACACAGTATCACCGGTTTTAAGGCCGAATAATCTAATTTGTGACTGTGAAACATAGATATCATCAGGAGAAGATAAATAGTTATAATCCGAAGACCGTAAAAAGCCGTAGCCATCTTGCATGATGTCCAACACACCTTCACTTTCAATAATACTATCAAATTCAAACTCAGGTTCTTTGTACCTGTTTTTTAAATCTTTATCAAAATTACTGCTCTTTTTTTCGTGCCCACCATTTCTTTGGTGGGGATTGTTTCTTCTATTGTTATTTTGATTCTTTTGAGGGCCATTTTGTTTGTGGGGCTCTCTTTTATGGGGTTGAGTTGAAGGGGCGGTCTCTTTTTTATCAACCGCTTCAGTTTCAGCACTGACCTTTGCAGGTTCCGTAGTTGTTTTCGAAACAGTTTCCTTTGCTTCTTTTTTTGGTCTTGGAGCTCTTTCCTTTCTGGGTTTTGGAGCTGGTTTTTCTTGCTTTTCTTGGGGCGTTTTAGTGCTTTCCTGCACTACTTTTGGATTGGAAGCTTGCACATCCAATATCTGGTAGACCAAATCCAGTTTTTTTTGGGTCTTAAATTTAGGAACGTTTAGTCCTTTTGCAATTTCCTGCAATTCAGGAAGCTTTTTAGCTTTTAGATCTGAAATCTCGAACATTAAGTAATGAATAAGTTAAACTTGTATAATGTATATAATTGAAGTAAAAAGTTATTTGGGTACTACGATGGGAAAGAATTCCCTGGGTAAGTGCTTCGCTAATAACGACACAAGTATACAAATTATTTTTCAACAATAGGGGTCATTTACCGAAAAGACGCTTATTTTTGCCTTCCGAAATCAATTTAAACAATGATTCAGCGTATTCAAACGTTTTTTTTAGTGATAGTTGCCCTAATAGCAGGAGTACTACCATTGGTTCTAAACTTATGGATTGATGCTGAAGCAATTAAAGTCTTTGCCAAAAGTGAGCTTTGGATCAGCATTGTATTTTACGTTTCTGCGGCTTTGGCTTTGATTTCGATTTTTATGTTCAAAAACAGGCAAAATCAATTTGTAATGAACAGATTGAATATGATATTAAATCTTTTTTTACTAGGATTTTTCGTTTACCGATCGCTAAACTTATCCGGAGAAAGTGAAATTTCTGAGAAGGGTATTGGGATGTTGATTCCTGTATTTTCTATCGTTTTTCTGGTTCTGTCCAACAGAGCCATCAAAAAGGATGAAGATCTTGTAAAATCTGTTGATCGTTTGCGTTAAACCTAACATCTTAGTAGTATTAGTGCGAGAAAAACCCGGCCAAGGCCGGGTTTTTTATTTTTATTGATTCTCAGGATTTAAAAATCATTGCATTAATGTTTCTATGGTAAACCCATTATTGAATTTTACATTGGTCATGGTTTGGATCAGGTTGGGTTTTTCGGAATAACCCTGCTCACTCGGCATAAAATAAGTGCGTTTCGTTGAAATCATTTGCCCATCTATATCTTCGTATTCGTAGTTGGCAACAATAGCGGGTTCCTCGACACCTAAGAAAGGTAACGAAAAGAAAAATCTGTCTATCATTTTCGTTTCTGGATTTACATATAGGATGTAAATGTCGTTTTGTTCTTTTCCAGTCACTTCTGGGTCATAAGTTACATGTACTTTATCATACATCTTTCCATTATACTCTTCTTGACCTAGGTATTTGGCAACGGTACCTTTATCGTTCAATTTATAGGCCATTGTAAACCAATAGTAATTGGCCCTTCTTAGAAAATCACTTACTGCTATTAATTGTGGGTCTTCATTTTTCTCTCCATTTATCATAACCATGGTTTCTTTACCATCAAAACATTGAGTTACTTCTCCATCTTTATCTGGCACTACGTTGATTTCATGTTGCGAATATTTACCAAAAGAAGCTTCAGAATCAAAAATGTAGCGTTCGGTAGAAATATCGGCCTTCCCGTTTGATGGAATGCGATAGTCATAGGTATACTCTACATCCTTTTTTTTCCATAAATCATTCCAACCTCCGTGCGCATGTGCAACAGCTGCCAAAATTGTCTTTGGCTCGTTGGTATCATATATAGGTTCAGGTGAAACTGCTTCCGAAATTTCTTCAGCAATGACCTCCATCTTTTTTGCTTTTTGACCACAGGAGGCCAAAAGTAAAATACTAGCAATAGTAAAAAGCTTTATTCGTAATGTTTTCATTTTATTTGGACTAATTGTTTGGGCGTTTAGACGTGGAAAATCTAGTTGCTTACATACAATAGTAGAAAATTACAGTTTAACCCTATCTGAAAAAGAAGCAATACTGTACCCTTTCTTTAGTACGGATTTAAATTGCTTGCTATTGGGATTGAGTAGTGGATTCGTATGATTAAAGTGAATAAAATGGATTTTTTTCTTTTCAATTTCTGGTAAATTTTCAAAAAGCCCCATACTCTCTATAACAAACGGGTGTGGAATTTCTGAAATATCCCTGTTGTTTATTTCTTCCCCATCAAAAAAAGTGGCATCCAAATAGGCGTAGTCAACATTGCTGATCTCCTCTATAATGTTGCTTTTCCATTTAGACCATTTATCAATATCTGGAATAAACAACACAGAGGTGTTAGGCCCCATTATTTTGTAACCAACCGTTTCAGAGTATTCGTCTCTATGTGGGACTGTAAAAGGAACCACACTTAAATTTGGAGTTAGTTTTATTGGTTTCTCATTGTTCAACTCTTTAACAGCAATATTCTCCAACGCTACCAATTGGTCCCACGGCCCATTACTCTCTAAAAAAGATTTCATTTTAGGCATGGCATAAACAGGAATTTTTTTAGAACCTAAGGCTTCTCTTCCCAAATACATCAAACCTGTGTAATGGCCCATATGCGCATGTGTTAAAAAGATGCCGTTTGGAGTTTCATTGTCTATTCCTGAAAGCTCTTTTAATAGTTTTAATTGCGAAGGCATATCAGGAGTTGCCTCAAATAAATAGGATTTTTTATTCTCGTGATCAACGAAGCCCAAAGAAACTACTTTCCGAGTGGCGTCTGGACTTTTGAACAAAAGAGAACAACACTCTTTTTGGCATCCTATATGCGGACTCCCACCGTCTTGCACCGTTCCCAAAACATAAAGGGAAACTTTTACATTTTCAACTTCGGGTTCCACACCAACCGTTTTCACTTGTTTGCTACTATTGTTACAAGCAACCGCTATAAAGAAAACAATTATATAAAAACCTCTCATATTTACCTCTTTCCTATTTCAATGACTTCAAGATTGGATATTTTTTCTCCATCAATTACAAATCTGAGCATAGTACGCATATGGTGAAAACCATGTATTCCGCAAGCTCCTGGATTCATGTGAAGCAGATTTAATTTTTTGTCGTTCATCACCTTTAAAATATGGGAATGCCCACAGATAAAAAGTTTTGGAGGATTCAATTTAATCTCCTCACGGACCTTAACATTGTATTTGGTCGGATATCCCCCTATATGTGTTATCCAAACATCAACATTCTCACAAAAGAATCGGTTATGTTCAGGAAATTCTTTTTGGATAACATGGTTATCAATATTGCCATAAACACCACGTACCGGTTTAAGTGCTTTTAGCTTATCAGTTACATCAAGACTTCCAATATCTCCCGCATGCCACACTTCATCGGATTGCTCAACATATTTTAAAATAGTCTCGTCCATGTGCCCATGGGTATCCGAAAGCAGTAAAATTTTAGTCATAACGCTAAAAATATGCTAAAAAATGTTGGTTAGATATCTTTTGCGAGGGATTCAAGTATCTTTAAAACCTTAAAATTAAAGAAACCAATTGAGATATTTTATCCGATTTTCGTATTTCGGAAAAGCTTACCATGGATGGCAAAACCAACCCAATGCCATTACTGTCCAGGAAGTATTGGAAAAGGCTTTGTCTACGCTCTTGCGAGAAAAAATTGAACTAGTTGGTGCTGGTAGAACTGATGCTGGTGTGCATGCCAAAGAAATGTATGCGCATTTTGATTTTAATTTAATCGAAAATAAGACGGAATTGGTTTTCCGCTTAAATGCTTTTCTTCCGGAAGATATAGCGGTTCAAGATATTGAAAATGTGAAGGATGATGCTCATGCCAGATTTGATGCTACGCAACGGATTTATGAATATTGGTTGGTTCAAGAGAAAAACCCATTTTTGTCAGATTTCGCACATTTTGTGAAACACCCACTTGACATCGAGGCTATGAACAAGTCGGCTTCTTTTCTGTTAAATCATTCGGATTTTGAATGTTTTTCCAAGTCCAATACGGATGTTAAAACGTTTAATTGTGATGTTCAGCATGCCTTTTGGGAAAAGCGGGAATGTAAATTGGTGTTTACCATTAGCGCAGATCGGTTTTTACGAAATATGGTAAGAGCTGTAGTAGGTACATTGTTGAATGTAGGAATTGGAAAAATGAAAGCTGAAGAAATAAATGCAATAATCGCAAGTAAAGATAGGGGGCAAGCTGGAGTTTCTGTCCCTGCAAAAGGATTATATTTGACCAAGATCGTATACCCAAAAGAAATATTTGATGAGCAAAAATGATGAGATAGGAAAAGCATTTGATTTTGGTTTGTTCAAAAGAATCTTTGAGCATACCAAGCCTTATAAAACTATCTTTTGGGTAGTTGCCATAGTTGCCATATTATCTGCTGCGTTTGCCGTTTTAACACCAGTTCTGGTCAGGGAAATTATAAATGAGGCATTGTCCAAAAAGGATAGTGAAGAGCTTACGTTAGTCGTTTTGGTCATGTTAGGGGCTTTATTCGGACAGGTACTTTGTCAACTATCGTTCAATTATTATGCTAATCTTTTGGGAGAGTCGGTAATCAAGGATATACGCATCAGACTTTTTCAAAAGATGATGGGTTTTAAAATGACCTATTTTGATAATTCATCCATTGGAGTGTTGGTGACTAGGGCAGTTGCCGATATGCAGCGTATTGGAGAGATATTTAGTCAAGGATTTTTTGTTATTGTGGCAGATTTGCTGAAAATGCTTTCTGGAGCGGCAATAATGCTTTTAATCAACTGGAAATTGGCATTGATCGTGTTTGCAATTTTACCGATAATCTTGGTTGCTACGCGATTGTTTCAACAGGCCATGAAAGTTGCTTTTATAGAAGTACGTGCACAAGTAGCCAACTTAAATTCCTTTGTTCAAGAACGGATTGCTGGAATGAAGATTGTACAGCTTTTTAATCGGGAGGAAATAGAGAAAGAGAAATTCAGAAAAATCAATGAAAAGCATCAAAATGCGTGGTTAAAGACAGTTTGGTACAATTCTATTTTCTTTCCAATTGCTGAAATCTCATATTCCATTGGTATTGGATTGGTAGTATACTTTGGTGTGGTTCAAAACATTGAGAATGTTGCGTTGAACGACACAGGCTCTATTTTTGCATTCTTTTTCTTGATGGACCTGTTGTTTCGTCCATTGAGACAGATAGCGGATAAATTTAATACCCTTCAAATGGGAATGGTAGCTGCCAACCGTGTATTTAAGATTCTGGATACTGAAAGTAATATCTCGGATCAAGGTACTTTGGAAAAGCAAGACGTTAAGGGTGCTATTGAATTTTCGAATGTTCATTTTGGGTATATTGAGGACGAAGAGGTTTTACATGGCATTTCATTTAGTGTTGAAGCAGGACAAACGGTCGCTATTGTTGGTGCTACGGGTGCAGGAAAGTCTACCATTATTAATTTATTGAACCGGTTTTATGAGATTAATTCTGGAGATATCCTGATAGATGGTCATACTATCCGCGATTATACATTAAAATCACTTCGGTCGCATATTGCCATTGTACTTCAGGATGTTTTCCTATTTGCGGATACCATTGCCAATAACATTTCGCTTCGCGAAGAATCTGTAGCATTATCTGAAATTGAAGCAGCCGCAAAACAAATCGGAGTTCACGACTTTATTTCGAGCTTACCCAGCGGGTATCAATATAATGTAAAGGAACGTGGAACTATGCTTTCCAGCGGACAGCGCCAATTGATCGCATTTTTACGGGCTTATGTTAGCAACCCCAGTATTTTAATCCTGGATGAAGCAACCTCATCCGTAGACACTTATTCAGAACAATTGATTCAACGCGCAACGGATAAAATAACCGAGGGTAGAACCTCAATTATTATTGCACACCGATTGGCAACGATTAAAAAAGCAGATAAGATTATTGTGATGGATGCCGGAAAGATTGTTGAAATTGGTACACACCAAGAATTGCTAAAAAATGGTGGGTATTACAATGATTTGTATGAAGCCCAGTTTTTGGCCGAAGAGGTTGCATAATCTATTTTGGGACAATACTTTCTAAACTGATCTGCCCGGTTAGTGTTGCAATTAGAAGAATCGCCATGCCCAGTGCCAACATTACAAAGGCAAATAGAATCAAATAAATAAGACCTCTTACAAACGTGCTTAAAAAACTGGTTTGGTGAATTTGTCCAAAAACAAAAAATTGGTATATCACAATACCTATCAAAAATGCCCAGTTGAAAATGTCATATCCAATATCAAAAAAACCGAATAAGGGCAAACAAATAAGTACCTGAACAAAAGAAGTTTGCCCGGTAATATAGGCATTGGCCACAAGGTGTTCCGTATAATTCAGTTTCTTTTTGTCAATAAAGAGCAACCAGGTCATCAAGGCATAAATAGGCATTATGAAATACGAAAGCAATCCCTGATAGTCCATAATGAAATCCAAGTTTGACGCCTGTTTTTCTGTAAAACTGTTATGCATTAAATTTATCTTGTATATTTTTTTAAGTACAAAAAACAAGATTCCAGAAAGCGTAATGGCGATTGCGAAATAGCTGATTGGGTTCATGTATTTTTTTCGAGTACCCTTAATATAGGTATTGACAACATCCGCTGGTCTAGAAAATAGATGTCGAAAAGTTTTTAGGAAGGTATTGTCCAAGTTTAATACTTGATAGCTTAGATCTTGCCATACGTTTTTTAAGGACAATCGATTTTTGATAATTTTCGCACCACAATTTGGACAATATGTAAAATCTGTTCGTAACGTATTGCCACAATTTTTGCAATCCATTATTCAAGATCTTTTTTAATGAAGTTTACCAATTCCTCTAAACCTTTATAGGGTACAAATTCACCATTTTTAATATAGGAGATGGAACCGGTTTCTTCACTTACCACCAAACAGACAGCGTCTGTTTTCTCAGTAATTCCAACGGCAGCACGGTGTCGCAATCCAAATCGTAATGGAATGTTTCGGTCATTGGAAACTGGCAAAATTACGCGTGTTGCGGTTATGTAGTTGTCTTGGATAATTGCAGCTCCGTCATGCAACGGACTGTTCTTAAAGAAAATACTTTCTAAAATGGGCTGCGTTATTTCAATGTTCATGGTATCTCCTGAGGATCTTACAAAATCAAGGGAATTGGTTTTCTCAATAACAATAATTGCCCCTGTCTTTGTGCTCCCCATTTTTTCGCATGCACCAATTATGGCATCCACATCGGTATCTGTGGGCATGGCTTCTTGTTTTAGAAATTTAAAATGGCGGATAAAATTTCGTTTGGATGCAAAATTGGTAGAACCGATCATCAATAAAAATTTTCGTATTTCCTGTTGAAAAACAATAATTAAAGCAATCAACCCAATGTTCATGAACCCGCCTACCATGCTGCTGATCATTTTCATTTGAAGCAACTCGGTAAGTTTCCATAAAGCCCATACAATGACGATGCCTATAAAGATGTTAATGGCAACCGTACCTTTGACCAGTTTATAAATATAATAGAGTAGGGCGGCAACAAGAAGAATGTCTATGACATCAGTAACTTTAAATTCAAGAAAATTCAGAAAATCCAACCGCGGTGTTTTTGTAAAATTAGCAAAAATAGCAGAACCAAAAATTATTGGGTGTTCGCTTTTAATTCCTCTACAAGTTTAACGCATTCCGCAGCTTCTTTTACATCATGAACCCTTAAAAGGTTAGCGCCTTTTAACAAGGCAACGGTATGCAGGGCAGTAGTTCCGTTAAGGGCTTCTTTTGGAGAAGATTCCAGGATTTTGTAAATCATGGATTTTCGGCTTAAACCAATTAAAATTGGAGTATTAAAAGTTTGGAACAAATCTAAATGGCTCAATAATGTATAGTTCTGTGCCGTTGTTTTTGCAAAACCAAACCCCGGATCAATAATGACGTCATTGATTTTTAAGGAGGTTGCATCACTTACTTTTTTTGAAAAATAAGAAAGCAAATCTTTCAATAAATCATCATAGACCGCTTTTTTTTGCATGGATTGAGGTGTTCCTTTTAAGTGCATCATTATATATGGAACCTGATGCGTAGCAATAACGTTCAACATTGCAACATCTAAATTACCCGCAGAGATATCGTTGATAAGGGCGGCACCACGATGAATACTTTCAGAAGCCACTTTACTTCTGAACGTATCTATTGAAGTCAAGGTCTGTGGAAAATTACGAAGTATCAGTTCCAGTATAGGTAGCATTCGTTTCAACTCTTCATCCTCAGGCACATGTTCAGCACCTGGCCTGGAACTATAGGCGCCCATATCTAT
Organism: Flagellimonas eckloniae; assembly: GCF_001413955.1. Classification (NCBI taxonomy): domain Bacteria; kingdom Pseudomonadati; phylum Bacteroidota; class Flavobacteriia; order Flavobacteriales; family Flavobacteriaceae; genus Flagellimonas; species Flagellimonas eckloniae. Next base: position 3,954,008 of record NZ_LCTZ01000002.1, read on the forward strand.
AAAAGAGGCACCATCAGAAATCATTTTTTCAACTTGTTTAAGAATTGCACTTTCATCTTTATACTTTCCGCCATCGTAAAAAGAATCAGGAGTAAGGTTGAGAATTCCCATTATTTTTGGGGCGGCGAGATCAATAAGTTCTCCTTTGCAGTTTATGGTCATAAAAAATACCTGCTTTGCTGTGTTTGATTATCTTTGGCGATGTGCTTTTTCAGCACTTTTATTTTACGAAATTTACGCAAATTAGCAAGAATACATGCAGCAGACTTCCGAACAATATGATGCGGTTATCCATGCCTGCCGGGAACTATTTCTAAAAAAGGCCAAAGATTATGGCACGGCGTGGCGTATTTTGAGACTTCCATCCCTTACAGATCAAATATTTATTAAAGCGCAACGGATTCGTGGTCTTCAAGAAAATGAAGTCAGAAAAGTTGATGAAGGAGAACAATCTGAGTTTATTGGGATAATCAATTACTCTGTTATGGCATTAATCCAATTAAAAAAAGGAGTGGCTGAGCAGCCTGATCTTGATGCCAATGAGGCCATTAAACTTTATGATACCGAAGTTTCAATCACAAAAAGTTTGATGGAAAATAAAAATCACGATTATGGCGAAGCATGGCGCGATATGCGTGTAAGTTCGCTGACGGATTTAATTTTGCAAAAATTACTGCGGGTAAAGCAAATTGAAGATAATGCGGGAGCTACTTTGGTCAGTGAGGGCATAGATGCGAATTATCAAGACATCGTTAATTATGCAGTATTTGCGTTGATTCATTTAAGTGAGGAAGAATGAAGTATTTGGTCTGGATTTCTAGAATTGTCGTTGGAATCTTATTTATAATAAGCGGACTCATTAAATTGAACGATCCTGTCGGTTTTTCGTTCAAATTAGAGGAATACTTTAGTCAAGGGGTTTTGGACCTACCTTTTTTGATACCAATGGCTTTGTCAATTTCAATTTTCGTGGTAATTGTGGAGGTGCTTTTGGGAGTACTTCTACTCATAGGGTTTAAGCCAAAAATTACTGTTTGGAGCTTGTTGCTCATGATTGTGTTCTTTACCTTTCTTACATTCTATTCGGCATATTTTAATAAAGTAACTGATTGTGGTTGTTTTGGGGATGCTGTAAAATTGACCCCTTGGGAGTCTTTCACAAAGGATATCATACTTCTGATTTTTATTCTGATTCTGTTTTTGGGTAGAAAATATATCAAACCCATATTTAACACTAAAATCAATTGGATTATTGGAGGAGCGTCATTGGTCGCTTGTGCATTGTTTGCCAACCAGGTGCTTAACCATCTTCCCTCAGTAGATTTTAGGCCCTATAAAATAGGAGCGAATATTCAAGAAGGAATGAGTGTGCCTGATAATGCTCCAAAGGCAATATATGAATATGCATGGCGCTTTAAAGTCAATGGAGATGACAAGATTGTAGTCACAAATGGAGAATACCCTTCTGTGGATGGGGAATTTATAGATGTTGAAACCACCGAAATACAAAAAGGGTACGAGCCACCAATCCATGATTTCACCATTGAAAAGGATGGTGTGGATTTGGCTTCGGAAATCTTGGAAGAAAACAAATTGGTAATGGTCATTGCGTATGATTTGGCAAAAAGTAATAATGATTTTTTCTCTGAGGTTGCTGGCGTTACGGCCAAGGCAAGGCAGAAAGGATACAAGGTTGTGGGTATGTCAGCTTCCAATGAAGAAAGAGCCAATAAAATGAAGAAGGATTATAATTTGGATTTCGATTTTTATTTTACAGATGAAACCACATTAAAAACCATAGTTCGTTCCAACCCAGCAATTTTAGTTCTGGAACGCGGCACAATTCAACAAAAAGTACATTATAACGATTTAGATCAACTAACATTTTAACAAAAATATTATGAGAACCCAAATAGTTGCAGGAAACTGGAAAATGAACAAAAACCTTGATGAAACAGAAGTTTTGTTGTCCGAGCTATCGGCAAAATTACCTGATACGCATGCAGAAGTAATTGTTGCTCCAACTTTTGTGAACTTGGTTGCGGCCCAAAGAAATTTACAGTCATCAACCATACAGGTTGCTGCTCAAAACATGCATTTTGCTGAGAATGGGGCTTTTACAGGCGAGATTTCCGCAGATATGCTGTTGAACATAGAAGTGGATACAGTTATCATTGGACATTCAGAACGTCGTTCACTTTTTGGAGAAACAGACGACCTATTGTCCAAAAAGACCAAAACTGCACTGGAAAAAGGAATGAGGGTCATTTTTTGTTTTGGGGAAGAATTGGAAGATAGAAAATCAGAAAACCATTTTTCTGTTGTGGAAAGTCAGTTAAAAAATGCGCTGTTTACTTTAAATAAAGATGCATGGAGCAAGATTGTTCTGGCTTATGAACCAGTTTGGGCGATAGGGACGGGAGAAACGGCTAGCCCAGAGCAAGCCCAGGAAATGCATGCATTTATCAGAAAAACCATTTCAGAAGCTTATGATTCGTCAATTGCCAATACTGTTTCAATCCTATATGGAGGAAGTGTTAAGCCTGGAAATGCCGAAGAGATTTTCTCAAAACCAGATGTAGATGGCGGTCTTATAGGAGGAGCGTCATTAAAAGCAGATGATTTTGTTGCCATTATCAAGGCCATTTAAGTCAGTTTATTTAGTTTGATATACCTCGAATACAATTTTAAAATAGACCCTGCACAACCAGCTTCTGATATCTTAATCGCTGAGTTGGGAGAGGTGGGTTTTGAAAGTTTTGTGGAGAATGATTCAGGTTTGTTGGCTTATGTCCTAAAATCTGATTGGAAAGAAGATATTTTGAATGATCTATTCATTCTTCAAAACCCTGATTTTGAAATTTCATGGACGGTAAAAGAAATTGAGCAGCAAAACTGGAACGCAGAGTGGGAGAAAAACTTTCACCCCATAAAGGTTGGTGGGGAATGTATGGTAAGGGCTCCCTTCCATGAGCCAGGGCAAGTTGTGTACGATATTGTCATTGAACCCAAAATGAGTTTTGGAACAGGGCATCATGAAACCACCCATATGATGTTGCAACATATTTTAAATACAGATTTTGCAGGAAAATCGGTTTTGGATATGGGTTGTGGTACTGGAGTTTTGGCCATTCTTGCCAAAATGAAGAGGGCAGAATCTGTTGATGCCATTGATATAGATGAATGGTGTTTTTTAAATTCCAAAGAGAATGTTGAACGCAATAACTGTAAAGATGTCAATGTTTATCAAGGAGATAGTGGTCTTCTTACGGATAAAAAGTATGATATCATACTAGCGAATATCAACAGGAATATTTTGCTCGAGGACATTCCCATTTACGCCAAATGTCTTAATTCTGACGGACTCCTATTCTTAAGTGGCTTTTATTTAGAGGATTTTGATGCAATTTCCTCAAAATGTGGTGCGTATGGTTTAGAATTTGAAAAAAAAATTGAAAAGAATAATTGGATTTCCACAAAATATGTAAATTAGGTTTGTTTAATTCCACCATTATGGGAATCAAGGAAAAAGTATCAGAAGAACTTCTTTTAGAAGAAGAGACCGTAAAGCAGAATGAGATTATACTTTTTAATGACGAGGTAAATACATTTGACCATGTTATTGAAACGTTGATAAGCGTCTGTGACCATACCCCTGAACAAGCAGAACAATGCTCTTTAATTGTGCACCACAATGGGAAGTGTACGGTTAAAACAGGCGAGTATACGGATTTAAAGCCTAGATGCTCAAAATTGTTACAAGCTGGGTTAAGTGCCGAGATTGTCTAACCTAATTGTTTGGGAAAAAGTTTTTGCTTAAAACTTTAATACTTCATCTTTGTCCCAAAGTCCCCAGTAGGCCCCTACATCACCCTCAGCTCCTACTTTCCATGATTCATCAAAGGACGAGAAGTAAAATACTTCAATATTATCTTCTTCGGACCATTTTTGCGTGTTCATAAAATATTTTAACGCATTTTCATGGGATGGAAATGCACCTTCAAGACTCGTACCTTGACTAGGCCATCCAGTTTCGGAAACGATTATCTTTTTGCCATTGGCCACTTTTAGCACTCTTTGGTACATATCTTTCATATAAAGTAAAGAATAATCCATATCGCAACCTTCCCAAAAAGGATAGCAATTGGCAAGAATTATATCGCAAGCTTCGGTTATTCTTTCTCGCTCCGTGAATTCGTAATATGCATCAACATAGCCTACGGGAACATCAGGTACAGCCTGCTTTACCTGATGCATAAAATCCAATAGTTCATCCTCGGTTAAATCTCCACGTAGCATTACCTCATTACCAACAGCGGCAATATCAACATAGCCTTCTTTGGCCAAAGTAATAAGGTTTTCAACTTCTTTCTTATTGACTTTTGGGTCGTCTCCCAACCATGCTCCAGCCATAGTTTTTATGCCATATTCTTTTGCAATACGCGGAATAGCCTCATTTCCCTCCGTACATGAAAAAGAACGAATCCATTTAGTGTAGGGCTTTATGATTTCCATTCGCCTGCGTATTTGGTCTTCGGTAATCTGATCACCAGGTTTTTGGCCTTCTTCATAAGGGCTGAAACATAGTCCATGCATTCCATCTTCCAATACACGCTTACATAGACTTTCAAGTTCTTTGGTAGTTTTACCAGAGTATTCTAGAGCGGCCAATGCCAAAAACTTTTCTTTTCTTGATGACGACATAATGTTCCTTTAAATTGTATTATTTGGTTTGTTTACATTTACCTATGCTATCCTCTTCTTGGACCAGTTTGGTATTAATTTCTTCATTCATTGTGTGATGTGTACTAAAAAACGCCTCTACAGTTTTTCCTTGTATAAATCTTAAGACGCTCTACTTCTTTGGCTCCAGTAGGCATTTCTTCTAGCTTTAAACCAGGGTAGTCATCGACTTCTTTCCATTTTTCTATGGTTGAACTAAAAAATGATGAGGCGGTGGAATCTACTTCATAAATAATCAAATCATAGGCCTCACCCTTATCTCCACCAAAACGGGTTACAACCTGCCATTCCCCATCTCTTTTGTAGGAGGTATTGGTATGGTCAGATTGTGGATAATATCTATCATCAGTGGGTCTGATTATTGCCCAAATATCTTTTTTATGGGATTCAGGATACACACCCATTGTTAAAATACGGCAATCCACGGAATCTTTATCTATTGGAGAAACAACTTTCACAGCATTCACTGGTCCGCTAATTTTTAATTTTTTTCCCGTGGAAACTTGTTCTATCTGGCTATTATAATTGACAAATTCAGAAGAATAACTGCCGTATATCATCATTAAGATACCAAGTATACCTAAAGGTATCCCCAGTTTGGAATTACTTTTTTTACTTGCGAGTAACGCAATTAAGACAAATAAAACTCCTATTATTAGTACTACTATTTTGGTTGACATTTTGTTATTTTTTAGTTGTATAAATTCACTTAAAAACTCAACATTGTTATAACACGCCTCTTCTTTCTTCCAATTGGGCTTTAATATCTTTTGCCCTATCTTCGGATAGACCGTATTTCCACATAATCCAAATAGCCAAAGCTGCTGTTACTACGGGAATAATTATATCGGCGATTCTTAATTTTGTCAAAGTTTCTACTGTCTGAGTGGCTGCATTACCATCAAATCCTATTAACTTTAATACCAATCCCCCTAAAACTAAAGCTAATCCTTGTCCAAGTTTTACAACCCACCAATATAACGCTCCAAAAGTACCTTCTTTCCTAGGCATCCCATTAACAAGTTCGTCCAAATCACAAACATCGGCTGTCATACTCATCATCAAGGTGAATAAACTTCCTAAACCAAATGACATTAAGGGTATCGGAACAAATGAAATCCAAATATTATCGGGAGTAAAAGCCCACCATTTCATAGCATATCCAACAATGGAAAGGGCCGTCGAAATAATAAAAGCGTTCTTTTTACCCCATTTTTCAGCCATTTTTGACACAATTGGAATCACCAAAAATGCTGAAACCAATGCTCCAATAGAACTGAACCAAGCTGGCCATGTTGAAGTGGCTTCATAACTTCCGTTAAAAATGTAAAAAACGAAAATAAAAAAACTAAAAGATGCCACTATTTGGTAACCATTAAATACTAAAAAGGTAGCCCCACACAATTTCATAAAAGGTTTATTCTTTACAGCCTCTTTTATGCTGATGAACAAGTCTTTTAAATTACTAAATATAGTTCTAAAGGTTAGTTTTTTCCTATTTCCCATATGGGAAGCATCGATACCTCTACAAAAAATAGCAGGCAAAAGTCCAAGCAATAAACAAGCTACTCCAACATAGATTGCCATGGTCCTTACACCTTCGGCTTGATTGCTAAAAATATCTGGGTCAGCAATAATTACCCAAAACCAAGGAACAATTACCCAAGCCAAAAGACCTACTGTTTGAGAAAATGCCATTAAACGCGTCCGTTCGTTATAATCAGAAGTCATTTCATAGCCCAAACCAACCAGAGGTGTTGCGAACATGGTATTTCCAATTAGAAAAACCATGGACATAATCAGAAAGTACCAAAAATTATAGTCTGAAGAATTGTTTTCATCTAGTTGCCAAAGCAAAACAAATGTTATGGCACTTAAAATGCCTCCAACCATAATGTATGGCCTCCTTCTTCCCCATTTTGAACTTGTGTTGTCCGAAATAAATCCCATAATTGGATCGGTAATCGCATCGAAAAATCGAGGTAATCCACCTAAAAGTCCAGCCAAAAATGGATCCATGCCAAAAGCAGTTAACAAGAAAAACATGAAAAAACCTAAGGCTCCTGGATATAGGTTCAAAACCAAATGGCCTGCGCCAAAGGCGGCTTTTTGTCCAAACGGGACTCTATCTTTTTTCGCGGTTTTTACAATTGACATAGTGATTGTTTTTAGTTAGTATTAGTTGGATTTTTTAGTACAACGGTTTGGATGGCCTGCGGACTAATTGTAATTTTTTGGGAACTTTCGCCCAATATGAGTTCAAAATTCTTTGATTCCATACTTTGATTTAGAATCACTACCGCAATTGAACCATCAGGGTTTTTTGCCGCTGTAGTCATAAGCGAGTCGTCTGAATTTTCAAACCCTATGCGCACAGCGCCAGGTCGTATGTATTTGCTGAAATGGGTCAATGTGTGATATATGGGAGTAAAGTATACTTGATCTTTTTCTGGATCTACAATTACGGGTGCTACGCACCAATTTTTAAACCAGTTTGGCCCTCCTTGCGTGTCCAAAACCATGTTCCAGTCTATCCATCCATCTACCCAATTGTTAAGACAACCAATAATATCCCTAGCGTATCGATACACGGGAGCATATTTAGGGTGGAGATGTTTATCCTGTTCTGGTGCCCAATCCCAGCCCCAATCTGTCGCTTCTTTGGACCAATACCATAGATCGTCTTTCCATTTAGGCACTTGTGCATCCACACAAGCTTCGGATTGTATCAAGTGTTTATTTGGGGCCTTTTTATGGGCGTATTGTAACGCATCGGGAAATATCTCATATGTACTTGCATACCAGTGAATCGCGGTGCCATCATAGTATTTAGAAGTGGCTTCATCCTTGAACATTTCATCTACCCAATGTTCTAGGTGCTCTCGGTTTTGGTCATATCCCAAGATTTTAATATTGTTTTTACCATCAACTTCTAGTTTTGGACCCAAATGGTTTTGCACAAATTGGGTCATTTCTTGAGGGCTATAATGCATGCTCTCCCAATTGTTGTCATTCCCTAGAGGTTCATTTTCTACTGTTAAGCCCCAAATATCAATCCCTTCGGATTTGTATGCATCAATATATTTTGAAAAGAAGAGAGCCCAAGTGTCATAATATTCGGGTAATAATTTACCTCCGCGCCAATCTTTATTGTCTTTCATCCACGGTGGTGCCGTCCAAGGGGAAGCTAAAATTTTAAAACCATCTTTTGAAGTGGCCATTGCTTCTTTGATGAATGGGATAATATCATCCTTATCTTCTTCAATAGAGAAATGTTTCAACTCCATATCCCTTTCAACAGGCGCATACGAGTAATTACTCAATGAAAAATCACAAGAATTTATATGTGTTCGAGTTAAGGAATATCGGGCACCATCATTACCAAAATATGCATCGATGATTTTTTTTCGATTTTCTGTACTCAATTGATTAAGGAGATATGCCGATGCTTCTGTAAATGAACCGCCAAATCCAGTAATGGTTTGGAATTTTTGCTCTGGTAATAATGTAATCTTTGAAGCAACTCCTTCTTTTGTAAACTCGGTTATGGGACTTAATTTGTTTCCATTTGCGGAAGTTTCAATAACCTCAACTTCCAATTTATTATCCACGGTGCAAGCACTTAGTATTACGGTCAATGTTAATGTGATATTTAATTTGTTAAACTTTTTCATCTTAATGAGTAATCGCTTGTTCTTTCTTTGTAGGAGGAACCAGAACATCTTTCATTAATTCGTTTTTATTCCCTTTGTATGTTTTGGTGATAGGATTTCCATTTCTGGTCAAACCATTAAAAGTTCCTTTGTCCACTAGGTCCCATAAAGCATATTTTGCTTGTCCATCTATCGTAATCAAACCAAAATGGTTTTCAGAACCATGTTCGTTTTGGGCATCCTTCCATCGCTCATTAAAAGCCTCAAAATAGAAGCACGAAATTCCGTTTGTATTGGTCCATTCCCGTATTAGCTTGTGATAAGCTGCTTCTTTGTATTCATCAGTAGCTTTTGAACCAGTTGGGCCATAATGACCATTGGAAACGGTGGCCCAACCAGTTTCTCCAATATGAATTGGCTTGTCGGTACCGACACTTTTTACATAATTAGATACTGCTTTATACTGAGCCATGGCAAATTCTTTTGTCCTTACCATAGCGGCATCTATTTTTTCAATATCTGAAAGTTGTTCTTCCTCCTCCGGAACACCCCAGAACTCTGGATTATAGTGAGAATTGTGATAGGCGTAGGTATGCATGGAAATATAATCTACGGCCTTAATCAACTTTTCTAGGTCTTCGGTATGATAGCTTTCTTCGCCACCTCCCCAAGAGGCAAAATCGTCAGAACTGGTAATCCATAAATCTTTGGGTAGCTTTCCACTTTTTTTCAATTCTTGAAGATGGTTTACCCATTTTAAAATTACTGAAGGTTGCACATAATAACTGGTGGCCCATTTTATCATGGCCTCATTGCCAACAGCTATAATTTTTACAATATCTGGATATTGATTTGCCAATGCAGCGGCTCTGGCTATTTCACCTTCATTTTGCTCACTTTCCACATCATGATTAGGTTCTTGACCGGTCCATGCATTTTTGCAATCGATCCATGCACCAAGCATCACATACATTTGAAAACTGGAATCCTCATTTTTTAACTCATGTATTGCCTTTAATAAGTTGGGAGCATGCTGCAATTGAACATTATATGTTCGCAGGACTTTGATGCCCATCGCAGATAGTATCCTCATGTCTTCTTTAAGCTCATCTATTGTAGGTTGAACATCGCGGGTAGCTTTTCTATAACCTCCGTATGATATGGCCAAGTAGTCAGGGTTTCCTAAAATATCTTTAGCTGTCACTTCTTTTGTTATTTGGGGTTGATTTTCTTCTGTTTTGCTTGTTTTCTCTTTACACGAATAGGCAGTTAACAAAACTATCGTGGCCAAGATTATTTTTACAATTGATTTCATAGCATTGCTATTTGTTTCGCTTTATTGTTTCAGATGTGCATATGTTCGTCATCGATACTATTTTAATTTATTATCGTAAACCAAATCCGTAGGAGAACAGAGGGGTAATAGAATCATTCCAAAAATTTGGACCATACTTTCCTTTGTAATCTTCTTCTGATTTTGGCCAAGAGTGCGGTAGCTTTCCCTTAAAACTATAGTCGCCAAATAGCACTTCTGCAATGCCATCTCCCTCAGAACCGGGTAACCAAGCAGCCACAAAAGCATCGGATTGTTCAATCTGTTTGGTGGTTACCAATGGGCGGCCAGAAATAAGCACTACAACAGTCTTTATACCTTTGCTTACATAGTTGTTGATGTAATTTTGATGAGCCTCGGTCAATGTTATTTCGTAAGCATCTATCTCACCCCCAATATCTCCAAAGGATTCTGCATAAGGTGTTTCACCAACCACAATGATGGCAATATCTGCATCATCATGATTTCCTGTACCGTCTTCATCATAAATAATATCACCCTTTGCTATATTTTCAATTCCCTGTAGAATGGTCGTGGCACCTTCATAGTTTTCTGTAGAGCCTTGCCAATTGATGGTCCAGCCTCCCGATTGTAAACCCGAATTGTTCGCATGTTCTCCAACTACAACTATTTTAGCTAAATCTTTGTTTAACGGGAGTATGTTTCTATTATTTTTTAATAAGACTAGCGACTCCCTAACGGCTTGTCTTGCAACATCCCGATGTTCTTGAATTCCTATTTTTTCAACTAAAGTGGAATCTGGGAATGGATTTTCGAAAAGGCCCAATTTAAATTTTTGTCGTAATACACGGCGTACGGCATCATCAATTCTATCTTGCGATACATAGCCACTTTCAACGCCACTTTTTAAACCTTCCAAATACATCTCTAAATCACCCTCTACAGCCATTATCACATCTACACCGGCATTGATAACATCATTCTCACCAAATCTTGAATACCCCTTCCAATCAGAAACCATAATGCCATCAAATTTCATGGTGCCTTTGAGTAATTTGGTAATTAGTTCTTTGTGGGCATGCATGGGTCTGCCAGACATGGAATTGAATGAAGCCATTACTGCGCCAACTCCTTCATTGACTGCTACCGTGTATGGAGGCAACAATCTTTCTTGCACTTGTTGTGGACCTAAAGAGGTTTCGCCACCTTCATGTCCAAAATCAGTTGATCCATCTCCTATAAAATGCTTTGCTGTGGCCATGACCGTATGGTTATCCAGCAAATTGCCTTGAAGTCCTTTTACAGAAGCTCTTGTCAATGCCTCGGTAAGCTTTGTGCTTTCTGAAAATGCTTCATAAACCCTACCCCATTTTTCGTTGTACGGAATAGCGATACAGGGAGAAAAAACCCATGTAAACCCAGTTGCTTGAGCTTCTATTGCCGTTATTTTGGCTGCTTGCTCTACAAGCGCTGCATTTCTGGTAGCCCCTAAACCAATGTTGTGTGGGAATATGGTAGCCCCTTCATATGTGTTTTGACCATGTATTGCATCAACACCAAATAATAATGGAATTCCCAATCTGGTAGAAAGTGCTTTTTCTTGCAGGCTGGTAAATCTTGCTTGCCATTCTAAAGCATTATTGCCAGGTAAAGGACCTTGGGTATGTATAACTGAACCAATAAACTTAGTAGCAATGTCATTATCATTGGAAAGGTCATCAAAATGCCTTACTTGAGTCATTTGACCTATTTTTTCCTCCAAGGTCATTAATGCCAGTAAGGAATCTACCTTTTGTTCTATACTGATATCAGCGTTATTTTCTTTACCCATCTTTTGTTTTTTACAAGATGAAATGAAGCAAGTGCCAATTATGACTAGCCTGATGAAAAGTTTTAAAGATTTTAATTTTATCATAAATCCGCTTCTCTGACTTTGATAATTTTTCTGTAACTAGACCAGTTTTTTGGCCAGCATATTAAAAAGGTTAGCAAACATTTGCTTTATGCTAACCTTTTTCTCTATTCATAGTTGGTATTTTTTAATAGTATATCATTCTGATAATTAGCCCACAACATAGATTTCCCAGTTGTGGGCCAGTTATTTAATGTTTATGGATTAAGGGTAACGGAAACATTATCAATATTCATTGTTACGCTACAACCGCTAACAGCTCCACAAACTGTTTCTATCAAGAATGAAATTCCTTCTGAAACGTCAGTTCCTCCAGGAATTTCGAAAGATCCTGTATATGTTGTCCATGAAGTACCCAAAGCCGGCCCTGGATTTAATACTTGGGTAAACGAAGCACCACTGGCACCTTCTCCAAATAAAATTACATTAACAGCTGCTCCAGGTTGTACCACGGTTCCGATATGGTCAAACTGAATTTGTACAACATCTCCAGCAGCAACTGTACCAGCTCCAATTCTTTCTTGTTTGAAAGCAGGGTTGCCACCGCTATCTCCAACTGTTAGCTTTCCTGACCAAGTACCTCCATTACTGGTTGTGTTATCCAATGCAGCGGTTCCACCGTTTTGGAAGATGAACCATCCTGTATCGTCTCCTGTTTCAAAATCACCATTGGTAGCTAGTTCTCCACTAGCTCCACCTCCGCCTCCGCCACCGGAAGTTGCGACCTGTTCTATGTCATCGATATAGAATGTCCCAGCTGTTGTGCCTGGCCCATCAATGAACAGTACCAATGTGGTAAACTGGTCAGATGATGTGAAATCAAAGGTAAGTTGCTCCCATCCGGTACCCCCATGGTTTACAGGTGTTTCAATGGGTGCGACAGCTCCTTCAAACTTAAGCAGTACGGGCAGTGCCACGGTTGAATAGACCTTCATGGTTATGGATTTGTCGGTAGAGAAGTCCACCGGTGTGTCCAAAGTAAATGCACCGCCTTCGAATGCACCACCAGCGTTTACAATTTCCCCAACCTTGGAGGCCACGGAATTAACTCCTGATAGTTGAGGATTGTCAATTACGCTATAGGAAGCTCCGTTGAAAGTGACAAAATCATAAGTAAGGCTTTCGCAATCAAAGTCGATGGGTAATTCCAGCATGGTATCGGTACATACCGTTCCACCTCCAGTTGGCACCTGTTCTATGTCATCGATATAGAATGTTCCAGCTGTTGTGCCTGGACCATCTATGAACAATACCAATGTGGTGAACTGGTCAGATGATGTGAAGTCAAAGGTAAGTTGCTCCCATCCGGTACCACTATGGTTTACGGGTGTTTCAATGGGTGCTCCGGCTCCTTCAAATTTCAGTAAAACAGGCAGTGCTACTGTTGAATAGACCTTCATGGTTATGGATTTGTCGGTAGCGAAGTCTACCGGTGTGTCCAAAGTAAATGCACCACCTTCGAAGGCACCACCAACGTTTACGATTTCCCCAACCTTGGAGGCCTCGGAATTTACCCCTGATAGCTGAGGGTTGTCCACTACGCTATATGATGCACCGTTGAAAGTAACAAAATCGTATGTTATGCCTTCACAATCAAAGTCCATAGGAAGTTCCAGCATGGTGTCAGTACATACCATTCCACCGGAAGTTGCGACCTGTTCTATGTCATCGATATAGAATGTTCCAGTTGTTGTTCCTGGCCCATCTATGAACAGTACCAATGTAGTGAACTGGTCAGATGATGTGAAATCAAATGTAAGTTGCTCCCATCCTGTACCACCATGGTTTACGGGGGTTTCAATGGGCGCACCAGCACCTTCAAACTTCAGCAGTACGGGCAGTGCCACTGTGGAATAAACCTTCATGGTTATGGATTTGTCGGTAGAGAAGTCCACCGGTGTGTCCAAAGTAAATGCTCCGCCTTCAAATGCTCCACCAGCATTTACAATCTCTCCAACTTTTGAAGCTTCGGAATTTACCCCAGATAGCTGAGGGTTGTCCACTACACTATAGGAAGCTCCGTTGAAAGTAACAAAATCGTATGTTATGCCTTCACAGTCAAAGTCTATTGGTAATTCCAACATGGTATCCGTGCATACCACAGGAGGTGTTTCAATTTGAACAATGTCATCCAAGTAAAAAGTACCAGCTGTTGTACCTGGACCATCTACAAATAGGGTTATTCTAGAGAAACTATCTGAAGAAGTAAAATCAAAAGAGAGTATTTCCCAACCAGTACCACCATGACTAACAGCTATTTCAGTATCCGCTCCGGTACCTTCTTCTAATTTTACTAAAACATCAATAGCAGCTTCTGACCAGAAGTTCATTTGGATAGTCTTATTTGCAGTAAGATCAATAGCAGTTCCTAGATTAAAGAAAATACCTTCGAATGCTGCCCCAATATTTGTCACTGCACCTACCTGTGATGCTTGGTCATTTGATCCCCCTGGCGCTGGGTTGGCAACAATTTCAAATGCAGCACCTGTAAATGTACCTATGTCGCTATAATCCACATTAGCGTCATCAAACGTAATGGGTACCATGATAGGGTCAGGTATAGTAATGGTGAGTTCGTCCTCAAATGCACTTGAAGCACCAGCAACGTTTGATGCGGATAGTGTAACTGTATACGTACCAGAAGTATACGTTTTTGTTGGGTTTATTTCGGTAGATGTTGTACCATCTCCAAAGTCCCATTCATAAGAATTGGCATTTTCAGATATGTTGATAAACGACACCGTACCTGAATTTGGAATAACTGTTTGTGTAAATTTTGCGATAACTTCTGGAAGTAAAGTTCCTTCATCATCGTCTTCGCATCCTAGAAAAGATATTGCCAAGAATAGTATTGGGATTATCTTAATGTTTTTGAGTAATAGTTTCATTGTATTGTTGAGTTAGTTTAGTTATTAAATAATCTTTCGTCAAATTCATAGACTCGAACGTAGTCAATCAGCATCGTTTGTGGAAATTGTGTCTCGGCATTAGGGGAACCCACAAAAGTGCCGCCAACCGCTAGGTTCATAAGAATATAGAAGGGTTTGTTAAAAACCCATACCCCTTCGCCATCCGTTTCTTCATCGACATCTTCCGGGGTAATTTGATTGTAAAGGACATCATCAACATAATAATTGACAAAATCTGGACCCCACTCAATTCCGAAAATGTGAAAACCTGTATCAAAGCGGTCATTCTCCAATATATATTCCTTGGAAATGGCATCACCACCACTGTAGCCGGGGCCATGAACACTTCCTATGAGAACGGTAGGTTCCTGTCCGCGGTACTCCATGATATCTATCTCTCCTGCTCCAGGCCATGGATTTTCATCAATATCAGCTCCCAGCATCCAAAATGCCGGCCAAATACCTTGTCCAAATGGTAAACGAATACGAGCTTCAAAGCGCCCATACTGTTGTTCGAACAAATCTTTGGTCAGTAGCCTGGCGGATGTATACTGAGAACCTTGAAAAGATTCTTCTTGGGCCGTTATTAACAATACCCCATTTTGTATCGTTACATTTTCAGTACGGTCTGTGTAGTACTGCAGTTCATTATTTCCCCATCCATTTTCTCCGGTTCCGATATCGAATCCCCAAACCGCTGGGTTTGGTGCTCCATCCGTATTAAATTCCTCAGAAAGGACTAGGTTTGTCGATTTTGCCACAGTTTGTTCATCGTCGGTTTCGCAACTATAAAAGGCGGCGATTGCTGCAAAGCATATATATGTTAGAACTTTTGCCTGCAGTGTTCCAACGTGATTAAAATTTATTTTCGTTATCATTTTTTTTCTATTAACTGTCCGTATTATTCCGTAAAAAAGTAAATATTGTCAAATATGAAATCGGGCCCCTCAGTAAGTATAAGCGCACCCAAGTTGTTTTTCTGGGTGGCAAGGTCACCCCCCAAGGGTATGTCGAACGATGTCCATTGACCGACGGTCAATCCTGTTAAGTCAAACCTAAAATCCACATCGTCTCCTTGTGGAAAACCATTAGTGGTATTGGTCTCTAATTCTTGGTTGGCCCCAATATCCCTAATTTGAAGACCTATCTCAACCCCGGCGCTCTGCACATAAACATCTATATGTAAAAATGTTAATTCAGAAGCGTCCACCGTATTATCGAAAGTGATACCAGTAAAATTATTATTGGTGTAAGCCAACACATTGTCACCATTATTGTTTGTTAGAACAGTTTCTGTAGTAGATCCTCCAAAACTGGGAGCAAAATTGATGGGTGTATCCGCTGTATATGCCTCACTGAAAATTGATTTCACGTTGGCGGCCGGTCTTGTTGGGGTTGGAGCTAACGCTAAACTACCAGTAGAGGTAACTTCCAAGGAGCCCGAAGCACGAACTCCTGCCAACTGTGCGGTAATATTTGCAGTACCTGTACCAATAACCGAAACTTGACCTAGTTCGTTCACGATGGCCACGGAATTATCCGAAGAATTAAAATCGAAATAAGATGGTGCCGCAATTACTGTTTGGTTAATCCCAGATTCCAAATTATAGGTCTGAGCCAACCCAGTAACCAGCAGGTTGGATCCAGTAAAGGCCTGTTGTACAACATCCACCCCGTTTAAAATAGCCGGACTTGGTTGCGCTATCGTTCCCAATTTTTCAAAACGTAATTCATCGATCCAAAAAGTGTACCCAAAACCATTGGTAGTTTGTGTCCCTGCAGAGAAAAAGAACATTCCCCTTTCCCGTATCAATTTTGACGGATCTGGAATAGGAATGATAACTTTTCGCCAATCCGTAGATAAGCGTATATTCTGGGCAGTTACAGCAAATTTGTTTTCCCCAAAATCAGTTCCAAAACCTACTTCTCCAATTGTAGCAGTTGTAGAACCCTTTGCATAAAAGGTCAAAGCATCAAAACCAGTCAGGTTTCTACCATCACCCCGATCAAGGAAAATGCCTCCAATAAATCCCCCATCTGGGTCATCTGGAGCGGGCACATCAATTCGTATAGAGGATTGCCCTTCAAAAGCAACGTTATCATCAGTACCAAAGCCTTCGGGATTAGCACCTTCATTTGGATCAAAAGAATCAAAGAATTCATCCGTAAGTCCTACAGGGGCATCTGTAAAAATGTCTCCAGAGGTAGAAAATGTGGCAAATTCCACATCATCTGAAAATTCTCTTTCGCAACTACTGAAAAGAGCAATGCCCAAAGTCAGAAGAAGTATAAAATGTACGTTGGTATATTTTTTATTTTTCATTTTTCAATCTTTTTATTTACCGATATTGATGTGTACATATGTCATAATTTCCCACTCGTTCCCATTATCAAATCCAACCGGACTTACTATAGGTTCTTGTGAAAAAGTATTGGGCGGTACCGCGTTTGGCAAATAGCGCGGTGAAAACTCATTTAATGACCTCCATGTACCACGTATACCTATTTGGGTACTGGGCAAAATAAACCAGTCAGGCTTACCTAGTGTAGTGGAGATATCTAACATCAATTGTACTGGGTACGTTAAGTTAAAATCTCGATGGTAATCAAATGGTCCCCAATCGTTGATTTTTTGCGTGTACTGTACTTTCCATTTTTTATAAAGCATTCGGATGTCTCCACCAAAACGTTTTATCAATCGATCACTATCTCCGTTAGCCTGCCCGTTGCCATAGTAAAAATTCCCAATAATTCCTATGTCGGAATTGATTTTGGACACCATTCTGGAATGGACTTCCCATAAGTCTTGAGCTGGTGCAGAGTTTGGGAAAGCAAAGAAGGTCCTGTCGGCGTTGAAACCAATATGTGAATCCATAGTGGTTGGCAGGTGGCGATATACAAATCCTAGATTCATGGCGAATTTGGCATCCTCCGATCTGTCGTTATCCCACTCGTACATCCAAGTACCTGGGGTAGGGTCGAAAGTAAAGAGAATCTCACCGGCAGTGGTCTCTCTGTTGCTTCGAACGGAAAAGGGATCATCAAGATTGTTTCTTAACCTGCCAGGGCCCTGTACATCTTGTGGCATAGCATCTACCAATGGTTTTTGCCACATGAAATTAGGAGCAATCTGAAAATTTCCTGCAGCGATGGTAAATCCAGAAAATACACTGGTTACATTACCACTTCCCGTATCCCTTAATTTCCAACCGGTAAAAGTCATCGTCTGGTCAGCACCACCATTGGCGGCAATTCCCATAATTGCCCCTTGACCGTACCAATTGAATTTTCCACCTTCATAGGTAAGCTTAGCTTTACCGCCCCAGTTGTCACTTGATTGAATCCTATCTTCAAAAACGACATAATTTCCAGGCGTACCCCTGACATCTTGAAATGAAGTGCCGTTTAATGGGCTTCCAGCCCAAATTCCTCCGAGCATAACTCCAAATTTGCCGAACTCCCTTTCAATAGCTAATGTGGCCCTTTCGGTCGGCCAAAATGGGATTACACCACTTCGTACTTGATTTGCATCCAAGACCCGACGTCCACTTTCGTCAAAAACAATTTCAGTTTTAAAATCTCGGTGGTAAATACCGGTAACGTCGAACTTTCCAATGTGCTTTTGGTATTTAAAGAGCATTGTAGGGTTGGCTCCCCACCACAATTGTGGTCCAATAGCGGCCTTTAGTCCCTTTAGAGGGCCTTTACCGTCAATTTCCATTCCTAGTATTTCACCATTATAGATGTCTAAGTTTGGCCCATAGTTCGCTTCAGGATATAAACCAAAAAAGTCACCTTCATAACCCCAATGATAATGGCCAGTTCTGTAGAAACCTTTTAAGTCAAATTCTTTTGCGTTCCACTCAAACTCAGCTTGATAGACAGCTACCCTATTATTGTCTGGCAATACTATATCTCCTTCTGGTGAACTTACCGTGATCGGTCTAGCTCTATTTTCGTAGAATATTTCATTAATAGGATTTTGGGCTACATTTCCAACTACATTGAAATTAACCTCTGCTCTCATATTTGGGGCTGGATTACCTTCCACACCTATGAAATAAGATTGCATATGATCAAACCCCAGTTGATTTGGAAATGTATTAGGGTCGTCTGGATCAGCATTTTCTGGTGTTGTGATCAGACTACCACCTGTACTGAATGTTGAGAACTTGGCTTGAAGGTTGCTGATGCGAAGTAAGTTACTTTGTTCACCTGTCAATGCTGCTTTATCACCACGCGCCCTGAGCACTGCATCCATTAATTGTATATTACTAAAATGATTGTTTACAAAGTCAAGATCTATATCTTCGTCATATGGGTTTAGCTGATGGGCATCCTTTAATGCGTAATATGCAGCACGAGGGTAGAGATCGTATAACCCTCTTGGGTTGGTAGCGCCTTTAGCGCAAATCCCAAACCATTCCTCGTTCATATTGTTTGCTCCTGGATAGGCTAAGTCTCTGGCGTATCCACCATTGGACCAAGAAGCATTGTTATCATGTACATCTGCATTTTCTCTGTCATCGAAACCAAACTTCCACCAACCATCACTAAATTGGAAAGTGAAACCTCCAATTGAATTATCGGATTTCCCCAGACCTGCTGCATTTTGATAGATTTCTTTCCAGTTTTCTACCATATAATAAGCTTGTGAGAATTGGTCTTCTTTATTTTCAATGGCATTGAAAGCATCAGCTCCAAATTCCGTGAACATTACAGGTTTGTTAAGCTTGTCCTTTACAACTTGGAACATATCCCCGAAAGAAGCCCCACGATAGGTATTGGTACCATAGATGTCTACATCTGTACATTCTTCGGCAACGATATCAATAAATAAAACATCACCATTACAAATAGCTACAGGATGCGAAGAATCCATGGCTTTCATTTTTTTGGCGGCCTCGTTCATTAATCGATACATAGGTCTTCCTCGACTTTCACCTATAAAATTTATTCTTCCTTCATCGTCTGGAAAATCTTCGGTTTCAGCACCTGCCCAGAACAATCCGTAGTTATTTTCATTGCCCAATAGGTATAGTAGTAGCCCAGGAGTGTCTTTATAACCCTCGACCAACTCTTCCATTTCAGACATTAGAAATTCTACTGTAGTAGGGTCATCATAAATGGTTACAGGAGTCCAGACACCATTCAATGTAAGCCCATAACGACCGAAGGAATGGTTAAGCATTGTGTAGATGCCATAATTCTCATAGATATACCGTATCCATTTGGCTGGGACACCCGTGTATTGACGAATAACGTTAACGCCCATGTTCTTTAAGAGTGACATTTCTGTGTCCAGTCCCGCCTTGATAATGTCATCTGATTTTTTCCAGAATGCTGCGTTCACTGTGTTGGTGCCAATTGGAATGTAGTCCCAGTTCATTCCATTGATCATGAAATCCTTTCCGTTGACAACCAATTTTGTTCCATCATCATTATTTACAACAGTAACCTTGTCGGCTTGAGCATAGATGCCAGTTGTAAACAATAAGAGTAGTAATCTCAGTAAATTGTTTTTCATAGTAGAGTTTAGTTTTAGTTTGATGTTAGCTAAAGAGAAGTAATTATGTATTGATTTGATAAAACAAAATGTTTTGAAGAATTGGGGGAACTCCTGCTTTTTGCGAACGGTTAAACTTATCTTAAAAAAATATGAAGTCCATAAAAAACGCCTCAACAAAAAATATACATCATAAAAAAAATGTACTTTTTTTACGAAATCAATAAAATCCCTTTGTTTTAGGGGCTTTCAACAAGATACCTGTATTGCCAATTTTAGTCAAAACATGGGCTTGTATAGGTATTGTTGAGGTGTAATTGGAAAGATGTAAAGAAATTTATAGTTTAAGGATGTAGTTTACTAAGTTATCATCATGGGATAAGTCCATTTTTTTACGAAGTCGATACCTTTTTATCTCCACACTTCTTGGAGAAATGTTCAATAATGGTGCTATTTCTTTAGAGGATAAGTTTAAACGGAGGTATGCACACAAGCGTATATCATTTGGTGATAGATTTGGGTGTGCCTTCTTTAATTTCTTTAAAAATTTTCTGTCAGCATTGTTGAAGGCTTCCTTAAATAATTCCCAATCATCATTCTGATTAAGACTTTTATCAATAATGGTAATTATTGGCTTTACAGAATTTTTATCCTCTACATTTGATATGAGTTGTTCTTTGACCTTTGATAACAGTTCGTTCTTTTTTATTATACTCAACGTTGAAGCCGCGAGCTCATTGCTTTTACTTTTAAATTCTTCCTTAAGTTGTTCATTTTTTATTTTTATAATTTCTTTTTCATTTTGAGCCTTGGCAAGCTCCATATCACGTTTGTTCTTTTTAATTAGTGCTTGTTGACGTTTGTGATAGTATCTTCTATATAAAGTGTGGATAAGGATTGAACCTAATATTGCGGTTATCGCATAGAGCACCAACATTAGATTTGAGAAATACCAAGGTCTTGCAATTTTAAAAGAATACATGGCAATGTTGTCAGAAATCTTATCTCCAATTTTTGCCCTTACCTTAAAAGTATATTCACCAAAGGGAAGGTTTTCAAAGGTAGCTGTTGATTCTTCTGACCAGTCACTCCAATTTGGATAGATCCCTAAAAGCTGAAATTGATAGTTAGGCTTTAAATATTTGATGTAATTGGCCGCGAAAAAAGATATTTCTAGATTGTTTTCACTGCTTTCAAAACTACCTTTCACATTTTTACTTAATAGGTTTTTTTCATTTTTGTTTGTGTTTTTTCCTGCTTTTCTAATACTTCCCATATTTACCATGAAATCCTTTTCACGGAAATCATCTATAGCAATGGTCACATACCCAGAACTAGTTCCAAACAAATATTTCCCATCTTCGTCTAAGGCTGAAACGCTTTCATATCCAACAATTCCACTGCGTATGTTTTTGGTAAGTGGAATAGATTTAATAATCGGGGTATTAGATAAGTTTCCATGGGATATAAAACTAATGTTGGAATTTGTAAACACCCACAAATAGTCATTCTTATTATCCACTGTCATTTTACCAGATAGATATTCTCCCTCTGTATAAACTTTACTCAGAATACTATCTTTAACAAACTGTCTATCTCTTTTATCATATCTTAAAATTCCTTTGTTAAAGGAATAAAGCAAGTCGTCTTTATACTTGACCATTCCAGAATTGGAACCTTTTAGCAAAGTGTCTATGGACACTTTTTTTGCTTTGGAAAAAGCATTATCAGTTTCAATTTTAAAAACACCTTTGTATTCATGGTTTACAAAAATATCCTCTCCTAAAGTCTCAAAATAACGTGAGGAATGGTTAAATCCCTCAATTTTGTTTTTAATATGCCACTTATCATTTAATTTTTCCAAAACATAAAGGCCATCATAATTTCCTTGTAAGAGCAGATTGGGATTGCCATTTAAATCGCTTATGTTCCATGTGCCCTGAATATCTGCTATTTTTATTGCTTTATTTTGCTCAACGATAAATGTACCGGTATGGTGGCCACAGAAAAGGGTTTGTCCAATCAAGTTCAAAGACCATACTTGGCCTTGTGTACCGTTGATTAGATTAAAGTCACCTTCACTATTGATTTCCTTATAAAATAACCCCTGATTTGTTCCTAAATACAAGTTGTTGTTGTTAATAACGGAGGCATACACACTTCCTGCAACTCCTTTGTTGTCATGATATACTTTGAATGCGGATTTAAGGTTTAAATAACTAATTCCGTTATCCAGCCCTAGCCAAATGTTATTGTCAACATCTTCGTATATCGATAAAACTGTATTGTTGCGTAACCCCTTTATTTGATCTATATGATATATCAAATTCCCATTTTTATCCAAATAAATTAAGCCATGGGAGATAGTGCCCAAAACGAAGCTTCCATCGATTAACTCTAAAGCACTGTATGTACTTACATTGGATAAAAAAGCATCCGCACTAATATTCCATTTATTAATTAAATCATCTTGAATTTTATAAAATCCATTGTGACGGGTAAGAACAAGCAAACCTCCTTGGTGCTGAAAAATATTGATAATTTCATCTTCTTTAAAAGGACTGGCATCATAGATCAAAATATCTTTGCCATTTTCAATCTTAAAGATTCCTTTATTAAGTTTTTGGAAATAAATACTTTGGTTGAGGTTAAATATTTTGGGCAAGGAAGTGTCAGAATCAATAGACCTAACTGAATTGTCAGTTAAATCGTAGATGTAGACTCTATCCAAAGATTGAAACACAACCCATCTATCCATATCCAAAATGTTCCAGAACTCCTCATCTTGTTTAAAATCATTCTTTATTTTTTTTGATAAGGAAGTGTATTGAAGCATGCCGAAATCATCTTTTTGCCAATACCCAAATTCCATATAGCATCCAGTATATATTTTATCACCTACAACTTTAACAGACCGGATTATTGTTTCGTTGGGCGAGGGAAAGAGCGTCCATTTAGCGCCATTAAATTCTAATAATCCTTTGTTGTTGGCAAAATAAATTACTTTATCTCCAGCTTGTGAGATAGCCCAATTTTGACTTTCAGCTTTATAGTCAGAAGGGGAGTAGTTTTGGATAGGGGGCAACTCTTGTGCTAACACTGTCGCGCCAATGAACAAAGAAATTAGGACTAATATTTTCTTGGTAGTATTCACTTAAGTTTAGCTTAGATAGTATAAAAGCGCCAACTAATTACTAACAATCAATTGGCATAACATGATTAAGAACATTTGTTGGTCAAGTAATTTTAATTGCGGACAACTATTCCCTTTTCATGCAGTTGAAAATTAAGCAAAATGATTGTAATGAAGCAGAAACATTAATTATTTGTTAGTTTTAAGATTGCAAAACTGCGGATTTTATAAAAGTCATAAATTCTATATACATGTATTGATGGTTACACTCTTTATATGAATTAACTTTGTGTGTATAGACCAATAACCAAACCTTTAATTTTTTTCTTGTCTGAAAAATGAGCGAATTTTTTAAAGCCGAATTAAAAGATCGTTTTTTAGAATATGCCTTGGAGCGTAGCGACTACTTTGAAATTCAATCCCTTTATGATGAATATTTACGTCCTAATTATAGCTTGCAGTTTGTTGAAAAATTGATTAAAGAGATTAGGGGCTACGATGACAGTTTATTGGATATTATGAGTGGGAATGGTGCGGAAATCTTTATGATGGCTTCCACACCGAGCACGCAAGATTTTTTAAATGAAGGGGGATTCATGGGAATGTTTGTCAAAGAGGAGGAAAAATGGGACACTTTTGTGGAACAGCTCTCGAGTACCCGGAAACTTGCCAACGGAAAAAAAACGAATCAGGGTAGGACGGGAAGGACATCCCGTGGACGTGAAAAAACCATGTTGTTTACTTTGATTTTTGCAGTGGCAATAAGTTTTTTGTTCACTCTTTTCAGTATTTTAAAAGGTATTTTTTTTGATTCCAATGCAGTATCAAAAAGTGATTTGGAGGAGAAATTATATCAAATGCAGCTACAAAATGCGCATAAGGAAGAATTACTAAGAACTGAGATCAAAGAATTGAAAAGTCAAATTAAAGCAAGAGATTCAGCAAGTTCCAAAGGCAATTAGTTCCTATACTTCTTCTGTTAAGACCCCAAACCGATAAATACAAGTTGATTTGTAGACCTCATCAGGTTGTAAAATAGTGCTGGGGAAGTTTAGGTTATTGGGAGAATCTGGGAAATGCTGGGTTTCTAGGCAAAATGCTCCTCTGTCTTCATAATATTTTCTTTTCTTACCCTTTATTCCTAAATAATTACCGCTGTAGAATTGAATGCCAGGTTCATTGGTGTATACTTCCATGGTTCTTCCAGATTCTGGTTCCACTACTTTTGCAGCAAAAATGAGGTCATCATCTCTTTTTGATGAAGTGTCCAAAACAAAATTATGATCATATCCATTGCCAAATTCCAGTTGCTCATTTCTTGTTTTAATATCTCTTCCAATGGGTTTAGGCTCTAAAAAATCAAAAGGAGTGCCTTGTACACTTTCTAAGGAGCCGGTTGGTATGATGTGTTGGTCTACAGGTGTAAAACTGTTGGCATTTATGTGCAAAATATGCCGGTCTACAGTACCGTTTCCGGCGCCTTTTAAATTAAAATAGGAATGATGCGTAAGATTAACGGGAGTGGCCTTATCAGTTTTTGCTTTATATTCAATGATTAACTCGTTGGTGTCATTTAGCTTATAGGTTACTTCACAAAACAAATTGCCTGGGTAGCCCTCTTCACCATCTGGTGAAACACCACTAAAATGAATTTCGCCTTCACTTACCTGTGTTGCATCCCAAACTACACTTCCAAAGCCATTCTTACCTCCATGGAGATGATTGCCTCCTTTATTCTTGGTCAGTCGGTGAGTAGTTCCATTTAGGGTAAATTCACCCTGTGCTATGCGATTTCCATACCTGCCAATTACTGCTCCAAAATATTTTCCTGGACCATCAAAGTATTCGGGCAGGCTAGAGAACCCCAAGACTATATCATCAAAGTTTCCCTGTTTATCCGGAACATGCAGTGATATTATTCGTTGGCCATAGTTTGAAAAAACAGCGTTAAGGCCGTTTTTGTTTTTAAGGGTAAACAGTTGGGTGTTTTTTCCGTCAATGGTCAGCTCAAAATCCTTGGAACTTAAATTGCTCAATTTTCGTTGTATTTGTATTAGTTCTGTTTGGGATATTCCCAGACCTATAGATGATGTTTAATAATTTTTACCGCTTGTTCGGCAGTAATATCCCTTTGGGGAGATCCAAACATTTCATAACCTACCATAAACTTTTTTACGGTGGCACTTCTAAGCAATGGTGGATAAAAACTCATATGCCAGTGCCAATGCTCGTTTTTTTCACCATTTGTTGGAGCCTGATGAATTCCGCTTGAATAAGGAAATGAACAATTGAAAATTTGGTCATATGCCTTTGTAATGGTAGAGATGGCATCTGCAAAACCGACTTCTTGATCATTGTTCAAAGTACCGATGTTCTTTTGATGTTCTTTTGGAATTATCATGGTTTCAAAAGGCCAAACGGACCAAAAGGGAACCAATACCACGAAGGCATCATTTTCATAAATAATGCGTTCTTTTTTTTCAATTTCCTGCTTTAGGTATGACCCTAAAAGGGACCTATTATTTTTCTTAAAAAAATCTTTTTGGGAGGAATCCTTCTTGACAATTTCGTTGGGCAGGTTGGATTGGCTCCATATCTGACCATGTGGATGCGGATTGCTACAACCCATAACTGCTCCCTTATTTTCAAATATTTGGACGTAATTAATAAATTCAAGGCTTCCCAGGTCAATGTACTCTTTCTTCCAAGTCTTAACCACTTTTTCAATTTCCTCTACCTCCATTTGGGCCAGACTTTTACTATGATCCGGACTAAAGCATATTACCTTGCATATACCCTGTTCTCCCTCTGCCAACAACAACCCATCTTTGAACTGGTCTTTTTTTGAACTTTTCTGCAATGCTGCAAAATCATTATTAAAGACAAAGACATCATCATAGTTTGGATTAATTTCTCCGTTTGCCCTCTTGTTTCCTGAACATAAGTAGCAGGATGGATCATACTTCGGTCTAATCTCATTGTTTACTTCCTCCTCCTGACCTTGCCAAGGTCGTTTTGCCCTATGGGGAGATACCAAGACCCATTCCCTTGTTAAGATATTATACCTTCGGTGTGGATGTTCGCTTAAATTAAGATTCATTAATATTTTTTTTGATGATTGATGTACCTTGACTAGGCACGCATATGAAAGAAGATAATACTATGCCGAAATTTTCCTTATAGGCTTTGGCTACTTTTTCTACAAAATTGTCCACTGAATCTTTGTGAATTAAGTTTAGTGTACATCCACCAAAACCACCACCCATCATTCTGGCTCCCAAAACATCTTTTTTAGATTTTGAAAAGTCCACTAAAAAATCTAATTCGTCGCAGCTAACCTCATATTTTTTGCTTAATCCTTGATGGGATTCATAAAGAAGTTCCCCAAATCGCACAAAGTTATTTTGTTTTAGCGCTTCCTTAGCGTTAAGTACCCTTTTATTTTCCTCAAGAACATAGCTACATCTTCTATAGCATATATCTCCTAGTTCTTTTTTGCATTCATCAATCATAGTAAGACTTATGTTTCTAAAGGATTTTTCGACCTTAAATCGTTTGGAGATTAAAGTAAGTCCCGAAGCAGTTTCTTCACGTCTTGTATTGTATCCACTAGTAGCAAGGTTATGAGCCACATTGGTGTTCAGCAATAAAATTACGTAGGGATCAATTAGTGTAGGTATATATTCAAATTCTAGTGATTGACAGTCCAAAAGCATGGCATGGTCTTTTTTTCCAAAAAGAGAAGCAAACTGATCCATAATGCCACATTTTGTACCTACAAAATTATGTTCAGCTTGCTGGCCTATCTTGGCAAGTTGCCATTTATTCAAACCTAAATCAAACAGCTCATTCAAACCAAAAGCAAGTCCACATTCTAAAGCTGCAGATGAGCTTACACCAGAACCAACAGGAACATTGGTCTCCATTTCGCAATCAAAGCCCTCAATTTTCCCAGTAATTACTTGTAGTTCATTTATAACCCCTAAAATATAGTTGTGCCATCCTTCGGTTCCTGGTTTTAGGTTATTAAGGTCTGCGACTAAATAACTATCAAACCCTTTGCTCTTAACCTTAAATATGTTTTTTGTACCATTGATTTTGAACGTCATAGTAATACATTTATCTATGGCCGCTGGAAGAACAAGCCCGTCGTTGTAGTCAACATGTTCTCCTATAAAATTTATTCTTCCAGGAGAGGATATGGTTATTTCACTAATTTTCTTTGTCATTTCCATTTTTATTTTATGACCTAAACTTTTAAAGTAACAGAGTGTTGCGTTGTTATTTTCCGGTAGAGAAGCTTATATGCATAGAAAAAATACTAAGGGTAAGACATGTATTTGCTTTTCAAATATCATTAGGTGTAATTGTAATTAGTTCTCTTTGGTCAATGGTTTGGCATTCTCAATATATCCTACCGGGCGACACCTTTCGCTAAGACTTTTACCTTCTCCCAATTCTTTTTCAAAAGTATCAAAGTATTTTACCATTTGTGTTGTAATAGCTGGATATTCGTCAATCACGTTTTTGGTTTCTCCAATGTCAGTTTTTAGATTATGCAACATGCTGACCCCATCTCTCTTAGAATATTTCCAGCTACCGTACCTCACAGCCTGCAGTTCATTGGCTTGATAATAATAAAATGACTTTGGCGCCGGAATATCTTTCTTTTTATTCGTCAAAACGGGCCAGATATTTTCACCATCAATTACCCTGTCTTGAGGAATTTCAGCCCCCGCAAGATGTGCAAATGTGGGTAGCAAATCCATACTTGTCAAAACTTCATCCGATTCTGAACTTGGTGGAATTTTACCTGGCCACCAGGCCAATGAAGCCATACGCATTCCTCCTTCAAAGGTATGCCCTTTTCTGCCTTTTAGAAATCCCGTACTTCCCATACCTCCTTTTGCCGGACCATTATCAGAGCTGAAAATCACCAAGGTATTTTTGTCTATTCCATATTCTCTTAGGGCATTCATAATTTCTCCTACCGAGTCGTCTATGGTGCCTATTGCCTCTGGATAAATTTGATCTCTTACATCGTATAAAACAGAGTCATTTTCTTGCAAGATGATTGATTGAATAGAGTCTGATACATGTTTCATCTGATTGGGAGAGGCGTACACAGGTCTATGGGGCAGGGGATGCGGAATGTAGAGAAAAAATGGTCTATCCTTATTTTCCGCTATAAAATCTATAGCCTTATCGGTAATTCGCTGAGTAAGATAATTCATATCAGGGTTAATTTCAATAACCTCTTCTCCTTCCAAGAGTGGGAGATCAGGAAAATTGAATTTCTTATTGTTTCTGTGCCAGGGATGGATGTCATGGCTATAGGGCAGTCCAAAAAACGCATCAAAGCCCTGTCGTGTGGGTAAAAATTCAGGTTGGTCCCCCAAATGCCATTTACCCATGATACCTGTTGTATAACCTTTTGTTTTCAGTATTTCTGCTATGGTGATTTCATCAGGATGCAAACCCTTACTATCTCCTGCCAAAAATACACCGTCAGCCATGTTTATCCTTTTAGGATAGCAGCCCGTCATTAATGCAGCCCTAGATGGTGTACATATGGGGGCTGCAACATAAAAGCTATTAAGCTTCATGCCTTCAGCGGCCATCTTATCCAAATGAGGTGTATTTACATGTTTTCCTCCGAAACAGCCAAGGTCTCCGTAGCCCTGATCATCAGTAAATATAATGACGAGATTAGGGTGTTCTTTTACTGTATCACCTTGTGGCACCAGTTTTTTGGAGCAACTGAATAGCGTTGAGAAAAGTAGTATTGTAATATATAAGTTAAGATTCTTTTTCATCATCCTTCAAATTGCTCATCTGCAAATCTGAATACATCGGAGCTTGTTCTGGCGTTCATTAGAATTTCTTTCATTTCCTTAAAAAGTTTGGGCTTCTCTTCTGCCAGATTGGTTGTTTCAGAAGGGTCATTTTCCAAATCGAACAACTCCAAAGTACTATTTTCTAAATTGCCAACCTGATAGTACACAAGCTTCCACCTTCCTTTTCGTATTGCTTTTCTTCCTCCTTTAGCATGAAATTCCCAATAGAGATATTTATGGTTTTTCTGAACTCCTTCATCCAAAAGTGTTGGGGCAAATGAAA
Organism: Flagellimonas eckloniae; assembly: GCF_001413955.1. Taxonomy (NCBI): domain Bacteria; kingdom Pseudomonadati; phylum Bacteroidota; class Flavobacteriia; order Flavobacteriales; family Flavobacteriaceae; genus Flagellimonas; species Flagellimonas eckloniae. Next base: position 3,983,278 of record NZ_LCTZ01000002.1, read on the forward strand.
TCCCATCGATATTACCCACTTCCTCAAGACCAGTAAGTTCTGCCACAGTAGGCATTATGTCCCAAAATGCCGATACATGTTCCGAACGGGTGTTCGCCTTTATTTTACCTGGCCACATGGCAATCATGGGCACTCGAATTCCACCTTCGTATAAATCACGCTTATAACCTCTATAAATACCATTACTATCAAAGAAATCAGGATCGGCACCACCTTCCAAGTGGGGTCCATTATCGGAAGTGAATATCACCAAGGTATTATCCGCTATGCCCAGCTCTTCCAAAGTGGACATGATATCTCCCACACGATCGTCGAGGTGTGTAATCATGGCTACAAAAGCGGCATGTGATTCCGGCTGGGATTCGTAGCGTCCTTCTCGATAACCTGGCCCTTCATCATATCCTTTATATATTTTTTCCGGCTCGAATTTCCCCCGAAACTTTTCCATATATGGTTCTGGCGCAACAAGTTCCGCATGAGGCGCTACAGCTGCATAGTACATGAAAAATGGATTGTCCTTATTTTCGTGAATAAAGGTTTTGGCCTCCTTATGAATCAAATCTGGAGCATAAGCCCCTTTTGCTTGACCAAAATTTTCTGTTAAGGAATCAACCTCATTATTTCTCCATAGGTAACGCGGATAATAATGGTGTGCCAACCTTTGACAATTATATCCATAAAAGAAATCGAACCCTTGCTTAAGCGGTTCTCCTTCCGAACCGGGAAATCCAAGTCCCCACTTACCAAATGCGGCTGTTTTATAACCTCTGGCCTTAAGTACTTCTGGCAAGGTAGTCACAGAATCAGGCAAAGGATGTTGGCCTTCAGGTTTTATTTCTTTATTGCCACGAATTGGCGTATGGCCGGTGTGCATTCCCGTCATCAATGTGGACCTTGATGGTGCGCAAACCGTCGATCCGGAATAGTGCTGTGTAAAGAGCATCCCTTGAGCTGCCAGCTTATCGATATTTGGAGTTTTGAACTTTTGCTGTCCATAACAACTGAGGTCACCGTATCCCAAATCATCTGCCAGGATATAGATAATGTTGGGTTTAATGGGTTCTAATGTTTTGGTTGTTGTATTTTGTCTGCAGCTTAAAACAAGCAAGGTAAAAACTGCTAGTACAGAAAGTTTGAGATAATCCATCATTAGTTATTACTTTTTTAATTCTACTGGGTCGCGTTCTTGGGGATTTTTTAAGTTAGGTACTCTTTGATCTGTCCCAATGACATGGACGTCTCCAAGCTCAGCCCTAATTATATCAGCCTGCTTCTTTAATAGCGCTACCACCTCCGGATGCTTTACTACAACATTGACTTTTTCAGCAAGGTCATCTTCCAGATTAAAAAGTACATAATCCTCAAGGGTGATAAATCCTTTATCCACTTTTGGGTGTCCTGTCTTTGACCAAAAGGGCTGATCCGAAACTGTCCTTGGTAAGTGTAGCTTCCATTTTCCCTTACGTATAGCCTGTAGGTTGGTACCATTATAATAATAGGTGAATTCATGAGGTGATTCAGAGGTCTTTCCCTTCAATATATCCAGAATATTTTCACCATCTATTTTACGATCTTTAGGCAGATTCACTGCTGCAATATTACAGAAAAGAGGCATTAGATCCATACTTGACATTAGGGTACTTGAAGTTTGTCCTACTGGAATTTCATCAGGCCAATAGAAGATTCCAGGCACACGATGTCCCCCTTCCATAGTACAGTATTTTCCACCACTCAGTCCTCCGGTCTGTCCTTTGTATGTAGGACCATTATCGGAAGTGAATACCATAAGCGTATTATCATGCAGCTTTGCTTCTTCCAATGCCTTCATTATTCGTCCCGTACTGAAATCTAACTCCTGAACAAAATCACCATATTCGCCATATTCAGAACTTCCTTTGAAGCCTTCACTTGGTAAGAGGGGATTGTGCACGATGTGATGGGAAACATAAATAAAGAAGGGATGGTCTTGATTCTCGTTAATAAAATCGACCACTTTATCTGTATACGCTGAAGTAAGTATTTCACATGAGACCTCTTTGGCGACTGTATCTTTGTTATGATAAAGCGTATTGTCTACCCCGTAGTTACTTGGAATTCCAAGATACTCATCAAAACCGGCATCAAGGGGGTGCGACCCTTTCACTTCCATACCCAGATGCCATTTCCCAACCATTAGCGAGCGGTAGCCAGCTGACTTCAACAGCTCCGGAATTGTCAACTCCTCAGGTGCGAACCCATAATTCTTATACTTTGGAAATGCTGGTCTTGTTGCTACAGGGTACCCTGCTCTCATTGGATATCTGCCCGTAAGTAAAGCGGCACGAGAGGGGCTACATACATTGGCAGGAATGAAAAAGTCCGTGCTGCGAAAGCCTCCTGTAGCCAAAGCATCCAGGTTGGGTGTTTTGATCCCTTTAGCACCATAGCATCCGATATCTCCATAACCTAGATCATCAGCAAAAATGACAATGATGTTGGGTGGTTTTGGCTCAGCGTCTTTTTTTTCTTTTTTCGAAGTACAACTTGTGCATATTACAGCAAAAAGCACTACTAAAGTACAAGCAAATATTCCAGCTTTAGTTTTTATAATTGACGTCATTTCTTTGTTAGGTTTTCCTTCAATTCTCCTAACCGTGCATCCATCTTGGTTACAACATCAGGATATTCAGTGTAAACATTGTTGGTTTGATTTGGGTCAGCTTCTAGGTCATATAACTGAGCAGTAGGAATATCTTCTTTAAGCTTTCCATTTTCTATGTCACTATTCTTACCACCAACAAAAGCCACTCCGGCAGGGCCTCCCCAAGCATGGTGTTCGGGTTTAGAACCCGTAAATCCACCACTGCCCTTAGCAGGAATGTACATCCATTTTCCCTGTCTCAGTGAGAGGTTTTTAGGCCTCCATGGGGCTAGTAGAAGCTCCTCACGAACGCTTTCCTTTGTTCCCATGAAGACAGGTAAAACATTAATGCTGTTCTTGCTGTCCAACGACAGACTGTCTTCCTGATGGGTAAGCGCAGTAAAGGTTGCCAGCATGTCCACTGTTGAAATAAGCTGATTTGATACGGTGTTTTCTGGTACTTTTCCAGGCCATTTTACAATAAAGGGAACCCTGTGGCCTCCTTCCCATACACCAAACTTAAATCCGAGTAAATCTCCATTGATCTTGTGTCCTTTTTCTATGGCTATTCGTCCACCCAAGTTCAGCATGGCACCATTATCACTTGTGAAAATAATCATGGTGTTTTCAGACAAATCATTTTCTTCCAGAGACTTTACAATCTCACCTACCATCCAGTCCAACTCATGAATATAGTCACCATAAAGACCAGCTTGGCTAGTTCCCTTGAATCTTGGTGCTGGTGTAAAGGGATGATGGATATTGGTAGTTGCAAAATAGAGGAAGAACGGGTTTTCTTTGTTTTTTGAAATCCAGTCAGTGGCCTTTTCTGTTAAATAGGTTCCTGTCTTTTCATCATCGTAGAATTCATGGGCTTTACGTGCTCCGGAGAAAAGATTTGGACTTTTTTTTGATGCTTCTTTGGGGAAAGTTGGGGTAGGTGAGGGTTCTAAATCACCTTTATAGTTTCTGCCCAGGTAGACAAGGGGATCATTAAGGTCATGCCCAACTACTGTTTTATTTTCGACATAGACAAAAGGACTACCGCTGTTGACAAAAGGAATACCCCAATAGTAATCAAACCCCACTTCGTTTGGACCAGGTTCAAGAGGCACTTGCCAATCGTTCTTATCAGTTCCAAATCCTAAATGCCATTTTCCCAAACAGGCAGTTGCATAACCCTTTTTTTGAAATACTTTACCTATGGTCAGCGTGGAAGTATCAATAAGTAATTTTTCAAGCGTGCGCAAGGGCCCCCAACTATCCACTCGTATGGGATACTCACCCGTCAATAGTGCATATCTAGAAGGTGTGCAAACCGCTGAAGCCGTGTGCGCATCAGTAAACCTGCGACCTTGGGTGGCAAGCTTATCGATATTGGGCGTTTGGACTTTTGTGGCACCTTGGCAGCTCAAATCTCCATACCCCAAGTCATCGGCATAGATAAGGATAACATTGGGAGAATTTTTTTTGTCCCCTTTCGGGGTTTGGGCATGGCTGCTGTATGAAAGTGCCATCAGTCCAATAATTACAATTTTTGTTCTTACCATGATGATTGTTTTATTTCATATTATCATTACTTCGTCATCTCATAGCGAAGCAAATAGGTCAGCCCTTTTCTACCGTTCATGGCAATGCCCCATCCTGGGATTCCTACATCTGGGTTTCCATTTTCCAAATGAGGACGGTACAAACCGGGAGCCTTGGGGATATTTTCCAAACTATCATGCTGCATGGAAAATTGAAGCCCATCTTTAGCATAGTTTATCGACTGACTTATGGAAGCTAGACAAGAGACCCCTTTTCCTTCTTTCCATATAAGTACCTCATGACCTTTATCCAGAAGCGAGCCTTTTTTCTCAAATGGACCCTCAGGTGAATCTGCCATGGCTACCCCCATTTCGGTTCTTTTGGGACCCTCTTTACCATGTTCAATACACCTTCCTTTGTAATACAACCATATTTTACCGTCACGCACCATCATACTGGCGTCATCCACTCGGTAGCTATCAAAATCCGAAACGACTTCACTGTGGACAATAACCGGATTGTTTACTATTCGCTTGAATGGCCCATCAGGACTATCTGCCACAGCTACGCCTATGGCGGTAAAGTCTGTGGTATGGTTCCCCTCAAATTTTTTATCAGGATTTCCGAGAGTAGGTTTTACTGCAGTGTAATAGAGGTAGTATTTCCCTTTATGTGCCAAAATATTAGGGGTAAATACGGAGTGACTGTCAAAAGCCCCTTCTTCGCCCAAACCAAGTGCCATGCCCTTTTCGTTCCAGGTATGTCCTTCATCCTCGCTGGTTGCGTACCAGATAGTGGCCCAATACCCCGATGTGATTGGGCTATCCATTCTGCTGTACCAGACATAGTACTTGTTGCCTACTTTAATCACATCGCTAGGGTCTCTTCTGTTATACACAGAATCTACGCCGATTCCCATAACATCTGAATAGGAAAAGGTTACAGTTGCGGTGCTTTTTACTTCATGTACAGCTATTTCTTCAGTTTCTGTTTTTTTGGATTCTTTGTTGCCACAAGCATGCCATAAGAATGCAGAAATTAGTATGATGGGCAAATAGAATTGAATGCTTTTAAATTTGTTTTTCACTTTTTGTTTCATCTGATATTGGTTTGATCGTATTTTTTATTATTTCCATTGTCACGGTGGATTTATATCTTATCCAGTGTGCCGTTGAATTTGAGAACTTCTCCTTTTTTCATCTGATATTGCTTGTATACACTTCCATATCTAAGTTTGGCATCATTGCCCAAACGCTTTGTATGTCACGAGACAGTTTGTTTTGACTGTTTGAATTTCTAAGAAGGCATATGAACAAATAGGCTAGAAAGTGGAAATGTGTTTTCATATCATCAATTATTTCATGTTCATTTCATTCAAAACTCTAATATTGAAGAAGCTGGAATTGGAACCTTATTTTCCTTTCTCCAAGTGGTGAGTTCCTTTAACAAATTCGAAGCTACTTCCTTATTTTCCCCTGCGCAATTTTCACGTTCTCCCAAATCTTCTTCGAGATTGTATAATTCAATTTTGCCATCGTTCACGAACTGAATAAGTTTCCACTTTCCTTTTCGGATAATGGAACAGGGTGGATTTTTATACGTACTGGCTACGTGCCAAAAAAGTGGCCTTTCCTTAAATTCTTTTTTTTGATAAATCGGGACCAGACTTTCTCCATCTAATGTCCCCATATAGTCATCTATACCTGCCAATTCCAAAAAGGTTGGAAAAAAGTCCAGACCATGGATAGGGGTATCTGTGAAACCAGGTGTTATTGTCCCTTTCCAATAGGCAAACATGGGCACACGAAGCCCTCCCTCATATATATGTCCTTTGGCACCTCTCAAACGGTTGTTGACACTCTGCAACCCATTGAAGCCATTATCGGAAGTAAAAATGATGAGGGTGTTTTCCAAAAGATTGTTTTCCTTCAGGTATTTTACAATTTTGCCCACATTCTCATCAAGCGACTGAACCATGGTGGCATAAGCTGCAATTTCTTCAAGGTTTTCAGTGCCTTGTCCAGTTACAGAATCAGGTAGCTTATCCATAAATTTCTCTATCCACTCCGAGTTCCTTACCACCGTAGGTCGATGAGGTGCATAGTAATGTAGGTTGACAAAGAAGGGCTGGGACTTATTTCTTTCAATGAAATTGATTGTTTCGTCAGTCAATCGGTCAGTGAGCCATTCATCCGATGGTTTATCGCTGATGAATGGATTTTTGAACGGTGCTTTGTAACCACCACTTGGAGCTTTGTAACCATCATCATAACCACGAGCCGGATCTCCCCACCAAGTACCGCCTACATTTTCATGAAAGCCCCTACCTGTAGGATAATACTCTTGAACAGTATCTGAACGGTGACTTTTTAACCACGATAAAGCACCATTGGGAGGTTGCGAAAGTGGTTCATCGAAAGGATAGGGGAGTGCTAGTTCGGACAGAGGGTCAGGCCCTACAATATGCCATTTACCTAAGTGGATAAGTTTATAGCCCGCTTCCTTAAGTGGGTTTGCATAGGTGTCATGTTCCTTACCAACTGTCCAGCGAGAATAGATGTTTTCATCCGGGGCATATTTCTTTTCCAAGACAGGAACATTGTACACCTGGGTTCGGAATGACTGTTTTCCCGTAAGTAAAGCTGCCCTTGATGGGGAACACGTGGGATACATATAGGCTTGATTAAAAACCAAACTTTGTTTGGCCAATACATCAAGATTTGGTGTTTCAAACCATTGACTACCCATAAAGCCAACGTCTTGCCAGCCCAGGTCATCAGCCATAATAAAGACGATGTTGGGTTTGCCATTGGTTTTTTGTGAGCATCCGAAGAAACCAATAGTAAGTATTGCTATTAAAAAAAATAACTTTCTCACCCTGTTTCCTTGCTCTTTATTCACCATTGAATTGATTATTATTTTATGGATTAAAAAATATTTACAATTTCTTCAATAGATACGCCCAATAGTTGTTGAGCTATTTTATTTAGTGATTTTTCATCCCCTTCAAAATGACAAGTCAATTGGGTATGCGTTGATTTTTCTCCAACTTTTAGTGCTAAAGCTGGTGATGAGGTTTCCAATTCGTAAAATTGACCCAACTGTTTTTCGCCCGGTGCAGGCGGTCCATCATTATATGAATTGACCACATCACCTTTATAAGGTTGCTCCTGCAATTCCCAAAGGGAATTGACATAATTGGATACACCTGCGGGTTTGTTGTATTTAACAATGGTCAGCACGCTATTTTCAGAATCATAAGACCCTAAAATATCCTTGGCCCTGCTTGGAGACAAGCCTATCTTACTTCTATATGTTGCATCCCCCGAAAAATATAACACACTATCTTTTACTATGAGACGTTCCGAGGGTACTTTACCGAAGTAATCATCAGTTACAGGTTTTCCCAATATTTCTTCACTTCCAGGATAAAAAGGGATAATTATTGTAGTAGATGATGAGGCATTGTACATACCGAGCAACCAGATAGATAAAAGACCTGTTTCCTTTTGCCAATCTTTATCTCCAATATTTGATAAGGTGTTAGTGGTTCGATAGGCGACAGACTTTATGTCCATTTCTATATCCACACCCAATTCTGCCGATATGGTATGTGCGGATAGTATTTCGACCTTGCGTTCAATTTCCAACTCAAAACTAAAATCAGAATAATTCGTTAGTGCGGCTTTCTTTGTGAATGATACGCTATTGGGCGTATTTTTTTTGATTTCAAATGGTTCTACATCTATCAACCTAGGTGTATACCAATTATCTAGACTAAACTCAGTTCCCTTTTCAAAGAAGATAGAGTATTGCCCTCCCTCTGGTCCGAGCCAAAAACGTTCTTCCCCTCCAAACACATTAATGTGCTCCAATGTATCTCTTGAAGCAAACAATTCTCGGTTAATCCAACCATAACTTCGACCCTCCGACCCTGCAGCACTACTGGTCATCACTCTTCCTTGAAGTGCAGCAGAGACAGCAATCTTGCCTTGTCCCGTAGGATCGGTAAGCTCAATCATATCGGTGTACTCACTCATGAAAGTAAAATCATCTGCAAAACTTGTATAGTCTTCTACTGGTTCTGGTTTGCTTTCTGTCTTTTTTGTGTCGCATCCAATCACAAGGATAATTGCCAACAGAATGCCGATACTTTGCAAGAAGTGTTTATTCGTTATCCTATCCATTTTCATAATTTTTTCTAATCTCTGTTAACTTTAAAATTGACTACATCATTTTCATTGAACGTTTTGCCTTTTTTGAAATCTTCACTACCAAAGCCTTCCAACTTAAATGACTTGAGTGTAACGGAACCATTAAGAACAGTTATAGCTACCTTTTTCTCTAAGTTGTTTCCAGAAATTTTTACAGTACCATATTGATAGCCGTTAGACCAAAAGTACTTTCCTGGCTTTGATGTAAATTTCATGGATTTTTCAACAGCGGAATATTGGAATTCTGTCGTTGCTATAATACCACTCCAAGCAATCATACTCCTTGCATAGTGATGCCCTGCCTCGGCTTCATTAAATGGGTTTCGTTTTCTTCCATCATAACGATCTCTAATATTTCGAATGCTCTTTAACCCATTCTCCGTTTGACCTTCTTGAAGCATACCGATTGCAGCTGTGTATTCAAATCCGGTCATTACCTCAGTATAATAGGGAAAAGGCTTCTCTGGTCTTTTCTTCGGGTAGGCAGCCATTAACAAGGCGGACTCGTCACCCAAAGCATAAGACCGGTGAAAGTTGGTGTGGGAAGACATATTCTCCACATAATTGTACTTGATGATAGATTTAAGTGTAGTCTTTATATTTTCTTCTTTTGCCAAATACCCAAGTCCAACAAGATGTGAAAAAAACTGACCTACCAGTTGATCTACCAAAACACCTTCACCCAATTGAAAGTCAGGAGATGTAAAATCTGTGGTATGAATACCAGAAGTAGCACCTATTAATGATGGAGCTACATTTTCAGCAGACATGGGGGGTTGGATATGCTGTTCATAATATTCACCATTGAACAGATTGTTATCCATCCACTCAGATCCTTGTCTAAATAGCTTCTGGCATGTTTTTACAAATTTTTTATCCCCTAGATAAGATGCCATCTCTGCCGAAGCCTTGAGTGCCCCGAGATACCAAAATCCCATTTGTGGGTTGGGCCCAAAGTATTCCACATCCATGGTGTTATGTTGAGAACCTTCCATAACCCCATCTTTGTTGGCATCCCATCCACCAGGAATCCAACAAAACTCCATAGTTTTTTTTACTGTAGGCCAATGTTTTTTTAAGAATTCATCATCACCTGACAGTTGCCAATCGCGATAAAATTTCATGACACATCCCATCTGTCCATCAGCTGCGGTTTTACCCCATTCTTGCGCAGAATCTAATGGCAGATAAGCTCTAAAACTCATCAGGCCATTTTTATCTGTAGCATAACCGTACTCTACATCACGCATGGTTTTTGCCAATTCCCCAAATAAGAATGCAGTTGTTTGCTCATAATTCCAGACATGAGTACATGAGCCAAAACAGGAGCCATGATTATCAAACAACCCCTCCCAGCCCAAAAGATGACCACTTTTTGTGCGGAAAGCCAACTGAGTTCTCAAATGTGACAGGTTAAAAAGAGCCGATTCTTTTACTTCTATTGGAATGTCACTTTTAATCAGTGCATTTACAAATGTCTTGGTCTTGGTTTCCAATTCATTTAGACGGGGAAGTGTCTTCATGACGACCTCCCAGGAATCAGAATACTTTGTAGTATAGTAATTGCCTACTGTGGCTTTTATCAATTTTTGAAAACCCGGCTTATCCCAGGTTTGTCTGTTGGGAAAATACCAACTAATTAAAAACCTAAAATTCTTTTCTTCACCAGCTTTGAGTGTGTTTTTTACCGCTATTGAACCTAAAGGTGCATTAGCATCAGCATTTGTTCTTTTTTCCAACAGACCATCCTCAGAGAAATCATCCCAGAAATCAAGTCTTTTTTTATCCCATCTACTCTGCAATGCTTGCCAGGCAGTTCTGTAAGTGGTTTCTCCTTCATTAAGGGAAACAAAGCTCATACTTCCCCATTGTTCACTCTCTGAATCTACACCCTTGGTTGTATAATGGATTCCTTTTACTCCATCTTCCTCTCGGTAGGTGTTTACATTCTTTACGGCTTTTCCCCGTGCACCATCAAAACCAATAAAGTTCTGTATGCTCCCGGCAAGTGAAATGGCAATGGTTTTGGTACCAGTGTTCTTTACGTTAAAATTGAGCACTGCCATGGGAATGCTACTATCATCAATATTACCCGGGATTAATGGATTGAATGCGCCAACAACAATCTCTACGGGAAGGCTTTCGTCTCTCAGCGTAACTTGTCCAAAAGGATAAGCCGTACTGAACGATGCATTGCCAAACCGGGGTAACCCATGATGGTTAGAGTATGCACCCCATGCTCCCTCATAAGAGGCAATATCTGAAGGGCCTTCTAACAACCGTGTTTGTTTTTTACCTTCCCCATCTTCAACATAAATAGCAAAAAACGGTCCTTTTTGCTTTACGGGTCCCCTATTTTCCAAAGTAGGATTAAATCCCTTAGCTGGTCGGTTCATAATTTCCCAATCCTCTAAAGAACCTCTACCTGTAAGTGAAATAGTTCCAGTGCCTATACCTCCAATGGGCATTTTTATCTTTTGTATATGCTCCTGATCGTAGGTTTTGAGTACGGGCCATTGGCTTTGCTGAGCAATACCTGTATAATATGCAAAGAATATAAGTATTGCGATTATGAACTGATATCCTTTTTGTATTAAATTTTGATTCATTATTTATTCTTTGTGTGTTCGTTTGAAATGATTTCATATGTAGCATAGTTGCCCAGCCTAATATCGTTCCCAAAATAACGAGCGGCGAGACTTTCTATACTATTTACTCTTTTGCAATACTGCCCATTGTCGATGGTTCCTCCAAACAAAGCTCCCAAAGCGTCCATTGCCTAATGGCCGCACTTCCTGTATGTAGCCAAAAGCCTGGTCCTTCTGCCAGATATTCGCTCGCGGGAGCATCATGGGACATTCTATGGGTATTATCCTGCCCTTGTACTGACAAGGTCAACAGTATTAGATTAAAGAGCAATACCGATTTTTTCTGTTTCATTTTATGCACTACAAAAAGGGTTTGTGAATGGAGCTATTCTTTTGCTATAGCGCTGCCCCACCAATCATCATTGGGTTTCCAATCTGGTAATAACATCTTCTGACGTTGATTTTCCAATCTTGGCATCAAAATATTCTTATGGCTTTCCAAGCGCTCTTGTCTAGCTTTTTCATCCCATTCCGTATCTACCTCCGCATAATGTGTATCCATTTCTTTTAGCCAATCCATCAACTCTTTTTTCATCTCAAGGGCCAAGGTTTTATTTCCCATTAAAGTGTTATTTCGTTCGCCTAAATCGTTCTTCAAGTTATATAACTCTTGATGGTTATCTTCCCAATAGTGTATGAGCTTCCAATCACCTTTGCGAATAATGGAAACTGGTTCGCCACCCTGATTGCCATAGTGCGGGTAATGCCAGTATAGTGAACGTTCTTCTATGGTATCACCCTTTAAAAGAGGCTCAAGGCTTTTACCATCTGCATGGACCTCTGGCAATAGTGGAATATCGGCAAGATCCAATAGTGTAGGGAATAGGTCCGCGCCCGATACGGGCACTGCATTCCTTCTCTTTTGTTCCATCCAGGGCACATGGATAAAGTAAGGGACACGAATACCACCCTCCCATTGATACCCTTTTCCTCCTCTCAACTGTAGCATATTGGAGGAGTAATTATCGCCTGAAGTAACGCCACCATTATCCGAAGTAAACACCACTATGGTGTTCTTTTCCAATCCCAGTTCCTTCAACGTATTGAGCACACTGCCCACAGCTTCGTCTACTTGTTCTATCAAACCTGCATATACTGGGTTGTCCTGATATTTTCTTGCAGGCAGTATCCGTTCCATCTCAAATCCCTTTTCAGCAATGCCCATGCTATCGGCTTTATCTCTATATTTTTTCCACTTAGCCTGGCTAGTCTGTATGGGAGAATGCACCGCATAAAACGAGAGATAGGCCAAAAAAGTGGAATCTTTTTGTGCATGGATGAATTTGGAAGTTTCCTTGGCCAACTTCATTGACATTGACATTCCCTGTTCACCTTCATCATCTTGCATATAGGGATTATTGAAGGGAGAGAAATAACCACCACTGTATGGGCCGCCCCTTTCATACCCACCTTGATTAATATCAAATCCATGGTTTGTGGGTAATGATCGGTTTTTTTCACTCCCCAAATGCCATTTGCCTGCAAAGAACGTAGCATAGCCATTATCTTTTAAAACCTCAGGTAAGACAATATCAGCTTGATCCAGATGATGATTAAATTCTGGGGGCAACAATTTTGTGTGGCGGTTGAGGGCTTTCCAAAGTTGACCAGATTTAGCACCATCATACTGTGTAAGTCCATGTCTTGCGGTAAACTGTCCGTTGAGCAGGCTTGCCCTTGAAGGAGTGCAAACGGCACAAGTGGCATAACCATTGGTGAAAACAGTACTCTTATCCGCCAGGTTGTCTATGTTGGGAGTCTCATAGTATTCACTTCCCATTACCCCCAAATCAGCGTAGCCTAAATCGTCAACCACAATAAAGAGAATATTGGGCTTTTTAATGTTTTCAATAGTTTTTTGGGCCTCCTTACAGGAACATAATAACAAAAGACCTAAAGCGAGATTGATTAATGTTTTGTTTAATGTATTCACTTGATTGTTTTTACTTATTTGTTGAAGGCCTAATCCACATACAATGACCTCCACCCGGAGCTATTTTGGCTTTTACAATATCGCCCTTTTTAGCTGTCCCTGTCCTTACCTGATATGCTTCTGGATTGGTAACACAATGTGTTTCATCCGTATCTTCATAATAGGTGACATCGTATGTCACTCCATCTTTAAGAAAGTCAAGAGGTATGTTTAGGACACCACCTTTTTGGTCATGTACGGAGCCTACAAACCACTCGCCATTATGACTTCTGGCCGTTGTAATATATTCTCCCATTTTAGCATTTAGAACACGGCTTTCATCCCATTTTCCAATGGGTAATTTTTGGATAAACTCGAACAAGTCGGCTTTTTCCATATAAGCTTCCGGTGCATCCGTAATACATACAAGACCGGCATAAATGATCAAGGTTCTGGCGGCTTCTGATGTTACTGTGGATATGTAGGAGCCCTGTTCTCTTGGTCCTTTTTCCCGTTCACCCCTATTAATTCCGGTTAGGTCAAAGGCTCCATTATTCATATCCAACGGACCCTGTATTGCATTGATCAGGGCCATTTTTACAAAGGCTTCCGGCGTGAATGCTGCACGCCTATCTTGCTGTGCATGGCAATACTCTTTGGAAACCGCATTGGGATATGTCCTTTCAATTCCTGTCATCGGTACTGGGCCATCATGAAAATCCATAAGTAAATGACTTTCTGCGCCTTTTTGGACAGCCATCCTGGTGAACTTGGCATTGTCACCCATAAATCCATACTTCATTCCCTTCATTCCCAGTGATTCGTAGTATGGAAAAAGCTCGTCATTACCATACGAACCATGCCTATTGTCATAATAAAGCAAAAGATCTGTACCCATGTCATTGGCATAGTCTATGACTTCTTGCAAGTTCAAATGATCAGAAAGCTCAAAATGACCTTTTGATACATGTTTGTACCAGAAGTCATCAATTAAGAAGTACCCTATGCCCATCTCCTTTTGAAAATCAATGAAGCGTTTGTAGCTCTCCGTAGTAATTCCGTACTGAAATCCATCATCTGCGGTATAGCCGTGCACCCGCCAGTCCCAAAGCGTTATTCCGGGTTTGACCCAGGAATCGTCTTCCAAAGCCAATGGTGCAGCAAGATTCATAGTAACCGGGTTGACCACCAGGTCCCCGACTTTGTCATTGACCAAAATCACCCGCCATGGAGTAATCAGTTTGCCACCTTCCAATTCTGTCTTATGCGAAGAAACCAACGAACCTCTTTCTTCATCATAACCGATTTTCATTGACTCAAACCCTTTTGCGGAAAACAGATCTGATTCCAAAAGGGATAGGTATGGCGTATTGGGCTGTTCCACTATAATAGGAATGTAAATTTTCAGTTTTTCGCCTACTGTATTATGTGCTTCTTTAGCATTGGGCATCACTGCTTTTTTATATTCATCCAATTCCAATGGGCCTAAAGGCTCATGCTCCCTGTTTGCGGAATAGATAACCTGACCACTATTCAATTGGTACTGGCATAAAAATGTAGCCTGATCTTCTTCCTTATAGTCTTCTATTTCATATCGAAGGCCAACTCCTTGATCGTACAAACGGACATAGAGTTTCGTTTTGACTTGATTGTATTCTACATCCAGCATCAACTCGTTATAGTTATCATTAAATTCACTGAACTGCCCCCATGTAGGTTTCCATTTGCTGTTTTCAGACCTATTTTGGACTGCCATGATTTTGGCTGACTTATCAGGAAAAATGGAAAACTCTGAAGGTTTGACTAGAGTATCCCCCATTGACAATAAAGAATATGTAATCTTCCCTTCCAAATTATGTATAACCACGGCTATTTTATCATTTGGTGAATTGATTTGAAAGGTGCTTTCTTTTTGATTGCAGCCCTGAAGTAGCATGACTACAATCAAGATTAAAAAGAATTTATTTTTTAGTTCCATATTTCTAATAATTGGTAAATAGCTTGTCTCTGTTATCTAGGGATCTCAGCATCTACCTATTCTTGCCAGTTTATCAATATTTGGGGTGTTGATATTATTTTGATATCCCATATAGCCAACATCTGAATACACTAAATCATCCACTAGTATAAAAACAATATTTGGGCGGTTCTCCTTATGCTCTTCTACCTCAGAAACTTTTGGTTTTCCCTTGCATGCAAATGCCAACAAAAAAGCAAAAAAACCTGTGGCTTTAATTTTTTAAACATATTGGTTGTATGGTTGTTATTTTTTGGGATTAAATACATTAATGTACTGGGATTAAGTTTGGTCTGAGCTAAAATTAATGTTAGCGCGAATGTTTTACCACCTAAAAAGGCGCTAATGGCAATACTTTTTTTGCCTCTTTTGTTGAATACATAAAATTTTTCATCCTATATTGATGATTGATGAATAATTGATTGCTGTTCTTGATATAGTTTCAATGGGATTTCAATCTTTGCTGGTCTAGAGCACCTATAAACTCAATACCAAAACATAGACTTATCAATTTAATATAATAAAAAAGATAAAACTAAATGATTTTACCCTTCCTTACAAAGTTCCACCTTATTCCAAAAAAGAAGCGAGCTTCATTTTGAAACTCGCTTGATCTTCCACTTTTTGTGGTTGTTTGGAACCTTCATTTTCAGGATAACTTTATAAATTGACTATTTTGAAATAAACTTATTCCGGATTACGTCCGCAAGGGTTGTTGGTGTATGCGCGTCATGGGTTCGAGGTGTCGCATAGGCACCATTGGGATCTCCCAAAGCTCTATAGAGGTCGACCAATTCTTTCTGTACGATATCATTGGCACCAAAATCGGCGAATTGATTTTTTATATCACCATAGGTCACTTGCTTGTATACAACCTCTTGCTGTAATTCTTCCGAGAAAATATCCGCCGCTTCCTTTAGGTTAATGTTGCGCGGTCCCATAATATTTCTGGTCCATTGCCCTGCCCAATGCTTGTCTATAAGGTATTCCGTAGCTATATCCCCAATATCATCAGCACTGATGAAAGGAATATCATGATCCGTAGCATAAGGAAAGGAGAAATAACCTTTTTCAAGGATGTCATTCTTTTGTAATAAGAAGTTTTCCATAAAATAGCCAGGTCTTAAGAAAACCACATTGGATGCCACCTCTTTGAAAGCTCTTTCCATAGTGCCCACATAAGTCACCGTTCCCAGGTTATCGGAAGCTCCGGCACCGAGGGAAGAAATGGCAACCACACGGGGTATATTGTTCTCTTTAATGGCAGCTACCCCAGCAGCGATAATGTCATTATACCACGCTTTTAAACTTGTAACCCCAAGTGCTGGAGGTACAAGCCAGAATAGCGCATCTGCCCCTTTTGTGTGTGCAACTACCTGTTCCATGTTACTCATATCCACTTCGTGCGAAGATGAATTTGGGATGTTCAAATTTTTTAAAGCATCCAGCTTGTTTCCTAATAATATAACAGAATGACCTGCTGATGCTACTTTTTTTGCGATTCGGCTGCCTACATTACCTGCTGCAGCCCCGATTGCTATTTTCATGATGTTACTTTTTTGATTTATCGTTAAACATTTTATTGACCTCTTTATGGTCTCCCATAGCGGATACCGCCAGAGGGTTCCAATACTCTTTATAATGGATGATTTTTCCATTCTTGAGTAGTATACGAGCGACATAGTCTTGCTTGTATAATTGATTCGTCGATGGGATAACCACTTCCCCATGGAATTCCGCCCATACGACATGGTTTTGTGATGGATAGCTCTTCACCTGTGAGAAGACGATATCCGGCATATTTGCAAGAGCACCTTTCAAATAATTACCGTACTGCGTTTTATCCAGTTTAGATGGCGTACCCAACGAATGGGCATAAGGATATTCAATAATGGCGTCTTCATGAAAAAGCTCAAGTACGTTTTCAGTACCCAGATTGAAGGCTTCCAATAGATTCTGAACTATTTTTTCTTCATCTATAGTCAAGGTCTTGTTATTCGTTTCGATTTGTCCTTTTTGGGACTGGACCGAATACGTTGTTGTCAGAAATACTGCAATTAATATTGCCAGTATCGGGTTGAATGTTTTTGTTTCCATCGTATTATTTTTTAAATTTCTACTTATTTCCACAAATTTATGTGCTATACTTGTATCGCACAAGAGGGCACTGAATAGTGCATAGCTTACTTTTGGGTAGTAAATGAATAAACAATAGTAATGGAAGCTGAAAAAAAAATAAAAAAAATTTCGTATTTGGAATCTTTGAGTGCCAGAACCGTTTTTGATGAGAACTGTATCATACAAGTATCCTTTGCTTTGATAGCGGATAAATGGACTTTATTGATTTTAACTACACTGATGCAAGGGACAAAACGAAATAGCGATTTACAAAAACAGGTCATTGGTATTTCACCCAAAATGTTGTCACAGACACTAAAAACCTTATTGAAATATGGAATGATCTCACGAAAGGTATATCCCGAAGTGCCGCCACGAGTAGAATATACCTTAACCGAGTTTGGAAAAAGTCTTGTGGAGCCATTGTCCAGTTTTTACGATTGGTCGGTGGATTGGGAGGATAGACTTCGTACCATTTACAAGAAAACCAAAGGGAAAAAATGAGTTTATGCTCAAGGGCAGGTGAATTTAAAAGTCATTTACTGGTTGCCTGCCTAAAGTATGGGGAATCGTCCCAACTAATTTTTTTGTAGTTGCTTATTTCCCTACAACTTTCTGGAATGGAATTCCAAATGGCATCTTTTAATTTCTCAAGTATGAGGGTCTTTGAAAAACTTTGGGAAACTACCAAGCTAATTTCCCTGACCGGTCTTGGGTTTTTGAAAGGTTTAATAAGATGTTTGTTCTTTTCATGTAAAATTGATAATTCAGGTATGATAGCATAACCCAAATCTGCACGAACCAAATTTTTTAATGTTTCAATCGAGGTAACATCAAAATTAAACTGTTCCATCTTTTTCTTCCCTTCCTTAATATCGCAAATATTCAATAGTTGTGCATTGTAGCAAAACTCTTCCTTTAATAACAGTAGTTCCGAATAATCTTTTTTTTGATACGTATAAAATTCTTCATTTGATGAAGAATGGCTAGGATTCAAATAAGCAACAAATTGCTCGTTAAAAATCGAGAATTCCTTTAGGTTATTATTCCCAGTAGGGGTAGCCATTAATGCGATATCGATGCTCCCATTTTCCAAAGATTCCATAAGTCCGACGGTAGAGGTTTCTTCAATAATGAAGTTTACCTTGGGCATGGATTTTTTGATGTTGTCTATTGCCAAGGGAATTAGATAAGGGGATAGGGTTATGACAACCCCCAATTTTATCGTTCCCTGTAAAAGGTTCTTTTTTTCGATGATGAATTCGCGGATGTGATCAGCATCCTTCAAAAGCTTTCTTGCTTTAACAATGATTTCCTCACCCATTGCTGTGGGCTTTAAAGGAACTTTTGTTCTGTCGAATAGTTGTATTCCTATTTCCTCTTCCAGTTTTTTCAATTGAATGGTAAGACCTGGTTGTGATACAACGCATGCTTCGGCAGCTCTTCCAAAGTGGCGCTCCTCATCCAGGGCTACAATATATTTTAATTGCTGCAAGGTCATAATTATAATTTTAATTAATCAAATATAAAAATTATTAATTTGATTTATGAAGTTATCGACAGTACGTTTGTACCAGAATTTAAAACAAATAGTAACAATTAAAATTTTTAAAAATGAAAAAAGTAATGATTACAGCAGCAATGGCACTAACATCTTTGTTAAATGCACAAATTGAAACCACTTTAAGTGGTAATTATGGAGTTGAAAAAGAAACCAGAGAGTTTCTTAAAGCGGTCCATAGCAATGATGGTCCACAGATTTATGAGTTATCTATTGAAGAAGCCCGTAATGTTTTGATAGGAGCCCAAACAGGAGATTATGAAAAATTCCCTGTAGATGTTACTGAAAAAGAAATCGCCCA
This sequence comes from Flagellimonas eckloniae, assembly GCF_001413955.1. Lineage (NCBI taxonomy): Bacteria > Pseudomonadati > Bacteroidota > Flavobacteriia > Flavobacteriales > Flavobacteriaceae > Flagellimonas > Flagellimonas eckloniae. The sequence goes on from NZ_LCTZ01000002.1 coordinate 4,002,199, forward strand.
AGATGGTATTTCAGTTACTCTTAGAATTGTAAAACCCAAAAACAGTAGTGAAGAACTGCCGGTTCTGATGTATTTCCACGGAGGTGGCTGGATTTTGGGGAATGATTTTACACATGACCGTTTAGTAAGGGAATTGGCCGTTGGTGGAAATGTAGCGGTGGTTTTTGTAAACTATACACCAACGCCAGAAGCGGTATACCCCCAAGGAAATGAAGAAGCTTATGCCGCGACTAAATGGATAAAAGAACATGGACAATCCTTAGGAATAAATACCGATAAAATTGGGGTGGCAGGAGATAGCGTTGGAGGTAATATGGCCATTGCCGTTACTCTAATGTCCAAAGCGCGAAAAGGACCTAAAATTGATTTTCAAGTGTTGTTTTATCCCGTTACGGATGACAATTATAATACCACCTCTTACCAACAATTTGCAAACGGCCATTTCTTGACCTTAAACGCAATGATTTGGTTTTGGGATGCCTACGCCCCCGACAAAAGTGTCAGAAGTCAGATTACGGCGACGCCTCTAAATGCGACCTTGGAAGAACTGAAAGGATTACCTGAAGCATTGGTCATTACAGCGGAAAATGATGTGTTGCGGGATGAGGGAGAAGCCTATGCAAAAAAATTGAATGCTGCCGGTGTAAAAGTAACGGCGACGAGATATGTAGGCACCATACATGATTTTGTCATGTTAAACCCCATTACCAATACACCTGCTCCGAGAGCAGCAATAAAACAGGCTACACAGGCCATTAAAGCAAAATTGCACTAAGAATTAAATAATGTATAATTTAAAAAAGTAAAAAACATGAAATTTAATAGAAGAGCAAGCGTCAATTGGAAAGGAACCGGAATGGAAGGTTCGGGAACCGTAAACACGCAAAGTACCGTTCTAAACGAAACCCAACTTTCATTTAAGACCCGATTTGAAGAAGGTATCGGGACAAACCCCGAAGAATTGATAGGAGCGGCACACGCAGGTTGTTTCACGATGCAACTGAGTTTTTTGATCAGCGAGGCAGGTTACGTTCCAACCAATTTGGACACCCAAGCAAAAGTATTCTTTGAAGACGGTTCTATCCCAAAAATTGAGTTGGATTTAACTGGGGAGGTACCTGGTATTTCTGATGAAGAATTTAAAAGATTGGCGGAAAAATCCAAAGAAGTCTGCCCGGTTTCAAAGTTGTTAAATGCAAACATCGTCCTGAGTGTTACATTGAAGTAAAAGAATGCTTCCGCTATTTGGAAAACTATAATCAATCAAAAACGAAAAGGAGGGGTTTTTATAGCTCCTCCTTTTTTAATGAACGGTACATATCACCTTCCTATCCGATGCGGGTTCCGTTTTTGGTGGCCCTTTCAGGCTGAATCAAGGTTACTTCATTATTATCTCCAACGCCTCCCAAGACCAGGCATTCACTCATCATCTTGGCTATTTGCTTCGGTGGAAAATTTAGTACCGCAATAACTTGTTTTCCGATGATATTTTCGGGTCGATATAGTTTAGTTATCTGGGCCGAAGTTTTACGAATTCCAAATTCTCCAAAATCGATGTTCATTTTATACGCTGGGTTTCTCGCGCTTTCAAAAACTTCACAAGAAATTACGGTACCGATTCTCATTTCAACTTTGGTAAAATCATCCCACTGAATTACATTATTTCCTAACATATCTTTTTTAAAATCTATCCTGGGTTAATTCCATATTTGCCATCGCGCCTGCAATGGTTCCGGTAGCTACCGCATATGACACGGAACGCAAAGGACTCGCACTATCTCCACAAGCAAAAATACCAGGGATATTGGTTTTTTGGGACATATCTACCTTGAGAATTCCTTGGTCGGTCAGTTCACATCCTAAAGAAACAGGAATTTCAGAATGCTGTTTGAAAGGAATATGGGCATATACTGCTTTGAAGCCGGTTTTGCCTCCATCTTTAAATAGCACGTTTTTAATATGCCCATTTTTATGTTCCATCTCAACAATTTCCTTTTCGATAATTGGAATATTATGTTGGTTTAACTTTTCGTATTGCTCAATGGTAAAATCACTTTTTCCAGAGGTCAAGATTGAAATATCATTTGTTAGATTGTTAACTAATGATGTGACGTGAAATGCAGTATTCCCATTGGCCATGATTCCTGTTTTTTGTCCTTTGAACTCGTAACCATGACAGTACGGACAATGAATAACGGAAATCCCCCAACAATCCGAAAAACCTTTTATATCGGGCATTATATCTTTTACGCCCGTGGCAAAAATCAGCTTATTGGCACGAAACTTTTGTCCGGATTCCGTGGTTATTTCAAAACCATTTTCAACTTTTTTTCCGTGCACGGCCAAGTCGTTCACCATCTTTACGGTGTTATACTTCAAAACTTGATTTTTTGCCTGTTCGGAAATGACACGAGGTGCTTTGCCGTCATGTGTAATAAAATTGTGCGAATGGGGTGTTTGCCTGTTGCAAGGTAGACTGCTGTCGATGATCAAAACACTTCGCAAAGATCGACCCAGCGCCATAGCAGCAGAAAGTCCGGCGTAGCTACCACCGATGATGATTACTTCAAAGGTTTTAGTGTGATTCATTACAATGAATTTTTGACAAATTTAAATAAAAATCTTACTATTGCAATATAGTCGCATTATTAATGCGACTTAATCGCATTTTATATGGAAAGAAGAAATACCCCGACCAAGGAAGCTGTATTGGAGGTTCTTACAAAAGCCAAGAGGGCCATGAGCAGGGATGCTATTGAACAAAAAATCACCACGGATATCAATCGGGCAACGATTTATCGTGTTTTAAACCGGTTTTGTGAAGATGGCATTTTGCATAGAATAGTTGCGGAAGACGGAAAACAATATTTTGCCGTTTGTATGGATTGTGAGGACAAAGCTTTGGCTGGACATCATTTTCACTTTAAGTGTACGCAATGTGACACCATTGAATGCCTACCGGTGGTGGTAAATTTCAATGCTCCCAATGGATATGAAGTAAAGGGAGTAAATTGTGTTATTTCGGGTATTTGTAAGGAGTGTTCAAATTTCACTTAGCCGTCGGAATAAGCATCATGTAAAACTTAAACACTTTTGAACAGTAACATATTGGTTCAATGAAAAACGGTTTGGATTCGCACCCAAACCGTTATGGCATTTGAAGATTTTTGGACATTCATTTTTTATGGCGAATACTACTTTACCACGGTAACCTCCAATTCGACTTTTAAGGTTTCAAACAAACTTTTTACTTCAAGTACGGTACTCGTCTGTTTTATTCCATGTTTTTTTATCCAATCTTGGAATATATTAAAATGGGACCAAAGTTCTGCAGTAGAAGTAGTATAGACATTAAGTCGTACGATGTTCTTACTTTCGTAGCCAGCTTCGCTGATGACTTGTTCTAAATTTTCAAGCGCCAGAATCAATTGTGTTTTCATATCGGCTGTGCTTGATCTTCCCTCGGCATCGATTGCCGTTTGTCCAGAAACGTATAGCGTTCCTTCAGGTTTTGTTACTTCTACGGCTTGTACGTAACTTCTATCATCCTGCCATTTCCAAGGATTAATTACTCTTTTTTCCATTTGTCCTTCTTTTTTGTTTTGTGCTAATGCGGACGTAACGGTTAGTAATACGACTGCTAAAATTTTTACTTTGCTTTTCACGATTATTGATTTATGATGACATTGCAAATGTTTGAATAACAGGATGGTTTACATGTGACCTACATCACAATTATGAAAAAGTAACAATGATTAGGAAGAAAGTCTACTGAGCGTCTCGCGTGAAACGCCTAAAAAAGAAGCCAGGAGTGTTTTGGGAACTCGTTGAAATAATGATGGATATTGTTGGAGCAGTTGCTCGTACCGTTCCTTAGCACTTGATGTTAGAAAAGATAAAATTCTATTTTGTGAGGCAATGTGGCCCGAGTTGGATTTTTTGAGAAAGAAACGCTGCATTTTGGGCAATTGCGTTGATAGCTTTTCGTAGTTTTTGAGGCTTAGGGAAAATACCGAGGTATCTTCGATACACTGCAATGCTAATTTAGCCTTAGTTTGGGTAAAGTAAGCTGCAAAATCACTTTCCCACCAGTTTTCCATTGCAAACGAGACAATGTGTTGTTTTCCATCATCATCATCATACACTAATTTTAAAAGCCCTGAATTGACAAAATAACAATGCGTTACGGATTCTCCTTGTTGAATGAGGAAATCATTCTTTTTATAATCCTCCTCAGAGAAATGAGATAGAATGAACAAAAACTCATCATCGGTTAACGGTACTATTTCTTCAATATGGCTCCTTAGTTTTTCTTGCATAGTTGTAGATGATGCAGGCATGTCAATTGAACGATTGCCTAAATTCCATTGGGGTGCGTTTGGTCTTTGCTTTAAAGAACTTACTGAAGGATTGTGAATGTTCAAAACCTAATTCGTATGCAATTTCACTAATTGTAAAGTTCGTGGTAGATAATTTTTCTCTGGCTTTTTCAATAAGTTTTTCATGAATGTGCTGTTGTGTATTTTGTCCCGTCAGCACTCTAAGTAGGCTTCCTAAGTAACTTTGTGAAACATTCAATTTCTCGGAAACATATTGAACGGATGGCAAGCCTTTTATTACCAAATCATCACTGTTAAAGTAATCTGTCAATAGCATCTCCAAACGTTCTAAAATTTGATGATTGACCTTTTCCCTTGTTATGAATTGACGATTATAAAAGCGTTCAGAATAGCTGAGCAAATTTTCAATATGCGTGCTAATGATTTGTTTGCTGAATTTATCAATGTTTGCTTGATACTCTTGCTGAATGTTTTGAATAATACCATTTATTATTGATTCTTCCTTGGGGCCCAGAAACAGCGCTTCGTTTACGGCATAACCAAAAAAATCGTACCGCTTGATTGTTTTTGCCAAAGCTGTGCCCCAAATAAAATCAGGATGAATAAGAAGAATCCATCCTGAGTTCACCGGGGTATGGTTTTTGTCAACCTCCACGCGAAATACCTGGTTTGGTGCCATAAAAAATAGTGAGCCTTCATCAAAATCGCACTGCTGATATCCATATCCAAAATTGGTATGGGAAGATTTTTTTAAAGAAATAGCATAAAAATCAAGTACCCAGCTCATGGAGTTGCTTTCATCTGAATGCTTTATCGAAGCGTAATCTATTACACTGATCAAAGGATGCTTGGGAGCTGGCAGCCCTCTGAATTTATGAAACTCACTAACTGTTTTAATTCTATATGGTTTTTTCTTCGCCATATTTAAATGTACCAATTATTGGTTGTATGCCTTTGCAAACTCTTTTGCAAACTCTTTTAGTTTTACTTTCCCAAATTTTGGCTTACTACTATAATAATCTTCCAATAGTTTGCCATTATGTATGCTTTTGTGCATTTCTATTAATCCTTCTGCTATTTTAGGGTTAAATCCAATGGATAAAGCACCACTTAACATATCCTCATCAGAAATCAAAATCCATTTTAAGTCTGGTTTTCCAATTGCCTCACCCAATGTTTTTGCTATTTCATTACAAGTTAACTCTTCACTTACAATGTAGCGCACTTTTCTTTCTGAGAATGAACCTTCTAATTCCTCAGCAACAACTTCGGCAATATCAGAAGGTGATACCCAAGGACACTTATCATCTTCACCATAGTTAGAAGCTATAATTCCTTGAGATTTTATTGCAGGAATAAATCCAAATAAATTATAGTAGAAAGATGTAGGTCTTAGCGTGGTAATTTTAACTTCTTCTGGTAAGGACTTAAAGATATTTTCTACATTGGTATGTGTAATAAGCTGGCCATTATCTTTATTCATATTACCGCCTATACTACTTAAATGTATAACCTTTTTTACGTTTGATTTTAAAATAGCTTCAGCATAGTTATTACCAACTTGTTTGTAAAATTCTATTTGATTGAAATCTGGGTCGAAGTAGTCTCCCGGTGGAATCATACAATACACAGCATCTGCTCCTGTAAATGATTCTGTCAAAAAATCTACATCTTCCATAGCGCCAATAGCAGCTTTTGCTCCCAATTTTTCAATGTCTTTTTGTTTTTCGGGATTGCTGCTTATAACCGTTACTGAATGTCCTTTTGCAATTAATTCTTCTGCAAGAGGTTTGCTAATATTCCCCAATGAGCCTGTCACTACAATTTTCATTTTTTCTATTTTTTTATTTATACAAAGTTGCTGTTTCATTGAGCAACAGATGTAGCCAAAATGATTGTTGTTGTAGTCAGAATGGAAGGTCTATCAATTCGTTGTTCTATAGGTAGTGTTCCAGTGAACGATCTACTGTACGTTTTTATGATTAGTTAAACGATTGCCTAAACTCCAATGGGGTGAGTTTGGTTTTTGCTTTAAAGAACTTGCTGAACGATTGTGGGTGTTCAAAACCCAAAACAAAAGCAATCTCGCTCACGGATTGACGGGTCGTGGAAAGTTCTTCCTTTGCTTTTTCTATCAACTTATGATGAATATGCTGTTGGGCATTTTGCCCGGTCAGTGAGCGTAACATATCACTTAAATAGTTGGGAGATACGTTGACCTGGTCAGCTAAATAGTGAACCGTGGGCAAACCATCGTTTAACGGTTTTGGGCCATTAAAATAATCTTCTAAAAGATCCTCAAGTTGTAACAACAGGTTGTTATAAATGGCTTTGTGCGTAATAAATTGTCGGTTGTAAAATCGATTGCTGTAGTTCAGCAACAGTTCTATTTGCGAAATGACCACATCATGGCTAAAATCATCTATTCTGCTCTTTAACTCATCATCAATGATTTTAAAAATAGCCATCATGGTCGATTTTTCCTCGGCAGAAAGATGTAATGCTTCATTGGCGGCGTAAGAAAAAAAGCCATATTGCTTCATTTTTTTAGCAAGAGGGTACGTCAACAGAAAGTCGGGGTGGATAAAAAAGATATAGCCCGATGCAGTGCTTTTTGGGCTTTCGAATACCTGATTTGGAGCGGTAAAAATCAGTCCACCTTCACCAAAGTCATAGTAGTTTTGACCGTATCTAGCCTGTCCGCAAAGCGTGGTTTTGTAAGCGATCTTATAAAAGTTTAAAATAAAGAAATCAAATGATTCGGCTGTTGGAATAGGGATCTCTTCGATATTTATAAAACTTATCAGGGGGTGGGAGGGCTTTGAAAGCCCAAAAGCACGATGAAAGTCCGATAAGGAATCAAATTTTCGTGGTATGTTTTCTTCTTTTCTCATGGATTAGTTGCTAGAAAACGACGACCGATAAGATAACAAATATCGGTCATCGTTAAAGTTAAAAAAATGCTTTAGTCTTATCAACCCTGCGCGGCATTGGATATCGCTTCCCATGCCTCCCATGTTGCCAACCGCTCATCGTAAGCCTTGCGTACGGAGGGCAATGTCTGGTTGCCCAGGAAAAGTCGTAGAGGTGGCTGCTCTGCATCGACCACTTTGAAAATAGCCTTCGGGGTAGCGTTGGGGTTTCCCCTTTCCAAGTTTCGAAGACCTTGCACAAATTGCCCTTTAAAGTCCGAGTAGATGTCAAGTCCATTGGCCATCTTTAATGATTCGGGACTGCCGAACTCGGTCGCATAGGAACCTGGTTCAATAAGGGTTACTTTGATACCAAAGGCCTCCACCTCTGCAGCCAAACTTTCATGAATGGCTTCAAATGCCCATTTTGTGGAACAATAGTATCCGATTACAGGCATCGATTCAAGACCCAGACTACTTGATACGCCCAATATGTGACCTCCACCTTGTTTGCGCAACAATGGTAGCGCTGCCTGAATAACAGAGAGTGCTCCAAAAATGTTGGTCTCGTAGAGTGCCCGGACATCGTCCAAACCTGATTCCTCGATCGTACCCACAAGTGAATAACCGGCATTGTTCAGAATGACGTCCAATCTGCCAAAATGATTATACCCTTTCTCGAGTACAGCCTTTACCTGATCCGTCTTTGTCACATCGAGTGCTAAGGTGAGCACCTTTTCGCCGTACTTTTCCTGTAAATCGGATATGCTCTCCAATCTGCGGGCTGTTGCCACGACTCGATCGCCGCGCTCGAGTGCGGCTTCCGTCCAAATACGTCCAAATCCACGGGAAGAGCCCGTGATAAACCAAACTTTATTTTCTCTTTGATATTCCATGATCTTAAATTTTAATGTTAGAACAATACAAAGTTCAATCATCACTTTTGCCCTCTTGTAGCCGAATTGGGGAAGGATGTAGCCAAAGTGAGGAAGTTGGGTTTATCGAATAAATTGCATCAGTGATTCATTTCAACTATCGGTATGCTTTCACTGTGTAGCACCACCATTTACCAATAGGTGTTGTCCATTTACAAAGGATGATAGATCACTGGCAAAAAATTCTGCTAGATTCGCTACATCTTCTACTTCTGCCAACCTACCCATGGGACAGCTTTCGATCAGCGATTTTCTTAATTCGGGATAAGCATTGGAATCAACGAATATTCCGGAATGATCTACTGCAAATGGAATAATAGAGTTTACGGTAACACCTCGATGCCCTATTTCTTTTGAAAGAACATCCACCAGATAACGTGGTGTGGTTTTGCTTCCACCATATACAGCCATTCCCGGAACCGGAAAAGCCGTAGTACTCGAAGCGATGTAAATGATACGTCCGTTATCTTCGATGTTTTTAGCCGCCTGCTGCATGGTAAAATAAACTCCTTTGGTATTGATACTGAACAAACGGTCAAATTGTTCCTCCGTGAATTGCGTTACCGGTGTTTCTACCATTTCTATACCGGCATTGGCAACGACGATATCTATTTTTCCAAAGGCTTTTTTTGTTTGATTAAATAGTCTTTCAATGTCGGTTACTTTGCTGACATCGGCTTGTATAGCTATTGCTTTGACCCCCATGGCTTCAACAGTGGATAGTGTCTCTTCTGCTGATACCTTGTCTCTAGAATAATTGACGACGATATTTGCTCCAAGTGCTGCATATCTTTCCGCTATGGCTTTTCCCAAACCTCTTGCAGAACCGGTAATCAAAGCTGTTTTATTTTGTAGTGTATTCATTGTTTATGTTTTAAAATTTTGTGTTTATGTATTTCAGTCCTGTATCATTGATCAATGCGAAAATGACCCCTGTAACTATTGGAACAAGTAGACCCAATACGGGAATTACCTGTAGCTCTGGATGTACCCCAAAAAATATGATTAACCCTAGAAACCAAGCAGGGATGTTATTCAGCCCATTGATTTTTGTTACATATGCGAGCGAACCAATAAGGACAAAAACGGTCAATGGAAATCCCATTGCTCCCATGGCAGGCACAAGAAGACTGGCCATAGATTGTATGAGTACTCCGAGTAGTATTCCCAATATGATCTGTAAGAAACTGGGAACATATACTTTGATCGATTTTCCGAACAGGTAATAACTTATCCAGGCAAGAAACATAACCCATGTCGCCCATCCCATCGAAAATGAGATAAATACTGCCAATGCTCCGCATAGCCCCATAACGAGGGCTGTTAAAAATGTTTTCATAATATCTACTATTTAAATGATTGGAGCAGTTAAGCCATTGCTCCGTTGGCACCAATGTTCTGAGCAGAAATCCATTTTGCTTCATCACTGGCCAAAAAGGTTACAATTTTTGCAACATCCTCTGGCTCCCCAATACGATTGAAGGCTGATAAAGAAGCTAATCGATTAATTACTTCCTGTGGTTTTCCCTTTGTGAACAACGCAGTATTGGTAGGTCCTGGGGAGATTGAATTTACATTGATACCCCTGCTTCCCACTTCTTTTGCAAACACACGTGTCAACTGTTCAACGGCTGCTTTAGTAGCTACATAAGGTCCATAGGTAGGCAGCATGATTCTATTTACCGAAGTTGAAAAGTTGATGACACTTCCATTTTCTGCTAATTTTGTGGCAGCTTCGCGAAGTGTATTAAATACTCCTTTTACATTTACATCCAGTTGTTTTGCAAAATCCTCGTCGGTGGTATCTTTAATAAGCGTATTGATCATAATACCTGCATTATTGACCAACACATCAATTTTTCCGTAGTGGGCAATGGCAGTATCGAAAAGGCTTTTTACATCTTGTGCGTTGCTTACATCAGCTTGTATGGCGACAGCATCCCCACCATTTGTTTTGATTTGTTTGACGACATCTTCAGCTGCTTCTGTACTACCGGAATAGTTAATAACCACTTTTGCTCCAGCCTTGGCCAAATGTAGTGCTACCTCTGCGCCAATACCTCTTGATGCACCTGTAATAAGTGCTACTTTGTTACTTAAATTTTTCATTTGTCTATCTTTTTGAATTTATTGGAACAAAGGTATTTAGGTACTATCCCTTGTTTGTTGCGAGGAATACAGTACTCGTTGTAAAATTTAAATAGAAGAGGGGACTAGAGGACTAACTCATTAAATAGTATGCTCTTTTCTATATTGAACAGGCGATATTTCAGTGTGCTTTTTAAAAAAGTTGCTAAAATGGGCAGTTTCAGAGAATCCCAATTTATAGGTTATTTCTTTGATGGGCATGGATGAATTTTGCAAGAGGGATTTGGCTTCAGAAATTGTTTTATCCGCAATCCAGGTAGTAACAGGTTTTCCTGTTTTGATTTTGATAATGTTACTTAAATAGTTGGGATGCAAGTTTTGTGCGTTGGCATAATCTTGAACCCTAAAAACGGTTTCCATTTTTCCCGTTATTAAATCACGATAATGTTTTTCAAGCAATCGTTTGAACGATTTGACGATTTGTGAACTTCTGTTTCCTTCATAAATGGGATTGTAATCCTGCCAAAAATAGGCTTTGATTTTATAGAGCATAACCGCCAACAAGTGCCCAACAATTCTATATGTATCGGTGGATTGATTAAGGTATTCGTTGTGGATATTTAGATAAACCTGTTCTACTTCGCCATAAAATTCATCACTTACAATTTTAGGACTGATGGTTTCAGTTAATAAAAATGGAAATGCAGAGAAGATTTCTTTGCTGATATATTGTTTTAGAAATGTTTCATCAAAAGTAATCAGATAAATCTCCTCGATTTTTTCCCAACTGAATGTTCGGTAATTGCTCGGATTGGTAAAGTAGATGGAATGTGGTTCCACTGGAAAAGAGTGTTCGTCTATGGTATACTTTCCCTTGCCGTCTTTTACAAAAAGAAACGAAAAATAGTCGGGACGGAATGATGGGGACTGATATGGAAGTGTAAAATTAATATCCTTCAAATTAAGGATAGCGAATCCTTCGGAAGGTTGAATTAAATCCACAGGTAGTCCCAAATGAAGATATAATTCATAGAGTGACTTTGCCTCGGGACTTTCATTTTTCATTTCCCAGATTTACTTTGAATGTTACACTACATTGAGATGAAAGTTACTAGCAAATTTAAAGAATCATGGTTAAAGGTTAAGTGATATATTAAGGTAGAACGGAAGTAAAGACAATGATTTTCATAAAACATTGGTTTTACGGAGCTCATTTAGGAAAATTTTGAAGTTGTGTTAAAAATGTCCCGTTCTTGCCTTCTAGCGTTTTGTTAAATTCAAATTTTATTATGACCAAAAACAATGAAACCTTGCAAATCTTAGATTTTACAAGGTTTTTTATTTGTTTGGAGTTTCCTCCCAGTGACCTCGACAGGATTCAAACCTGTAACCTTCTGAGCCGTAATCAAAATATAACGTTATTCTTCTTTTGGTTGAATTGTAGTGAAACCTTGTAAAACCCTATCATCAAAAGTTTTTGAGTTAATATCTTTTGGTATCTTTTTATATATTTTGTGGGCAAATCTGGGTAAATTGTGGGCAAATGTCAAATCACAATGGATTATAAGATTTCAATTGTCCTGGATAAGCGCAGACAACTTAACAATTACAAATACCCAATCAAGGTTCGGATTTATTCAAACCTATTAAAGAAGGCGAAAAGGATTGGCACCAATCTTACCATGACTGAAAACCAATTTATCAATGCATGGGGTGTTTCTCCTGACAAAGTAAAGAGTGAGTATAAAGCCAGCTATAGAATCCTTAGCGAGCTTTATAAACGAGCGGAAGCTGCTGCGGACTCCTTGGACTACTTCGACTTTGATAAGTTCAAGACAAAGCTTCTAAGGAAGGCATCCGATAAAACCAATGCTGCGTACCATTTTAACAAAACAATCAAGGAATTTGAATCTAAGGGTAGGATTGGAGCTGCATCTAGTTATAGATCTTCAATGATATCATTGCTCAAGTATGACAAAGAAAAGAATAGTGGTTCCGGTGATTCATTATCGTTTCATCAAATAACTCCTACATGGTTGGAGGATTATGAGTCTTATATGATTGATGATATGGGTAGAAGTATAACCACAGTTGCCATCTATACCAGAACACTAAGAGTAATTTTTAATAATGCTATCCGTGCTAACGATTTAGAACCCAAGTACTATCCATTTGGTAAAGGTAAGTTCGAAATACCTGAAGAAAAAACCGTAAAAAAAACACTGACCGGAAAACAAATAAAAGAGTTCTATCAGGCAAAATTGAATCCTTTAGAAGAAAAGGCAAGGGATTATTGGTTTTTCAGCTATGTTAGTCAGGGAATGAACTTTAAGGATATTGCAATTCTGAAGTTTGAGAATATTCAAGATAGTAAGCTTGTCTATTACCGAGCAAAGACTAAAACAAAAAGAAGAACCAATATTAAGAAAATAGAAGTTCCGTTAAATCGGGAATCTCAAAGGATTTTAGAGTGCTATGGTACCAACTATCGAGAAGATGGATATGTCTTCCCGATTCTTCAAGATAATGATACTCCAGAAGCTATTTTTCGGAAGGTCAACAACTTTATCCGGGCCACCAATCAACAGCTTAAGCGTATAGCTAAAAAGCTTGATTTTCCGAGCGGTTTTAGCACTTATTGGGCTAGACACTCGTTTGCAACTAATATGGTTAACAATGGGGCTAGTATTGAGTTTGTAAGTGAGGCTTTGAATCATAGTGATATATCCGTTACCCAAAACTATTTAGATGGGTTTGAAGATGAAACTAAAAAGGATTTAATGGACAAACTATTAAACTTTGATTGATGGATTCAACACGATTTAGTCACCTTCAGTTCATTGGATTAACCGCTAAAAATGCCGAAGACTATTATAAGCGGAAGTATAGGGAATGGGCAATACAAGTAGCAGATCGTATTTATCAAAATGGGGAGTTATTAAACCCTAAAAGGACAAAGCTTTTTAAAGAAGTTGGGGGTGCTTTGTTTATGGGGCCAGCCCAAGTTGAATTGAAAAGCGATAATGTTGAGGTAAAGGAATTGGACTTTATTGAAATCGAAATCAGCCGAGTACAATCTGTCAAAGTTTCAAAAAAGTATAGTGTAAGGAAATTAAAGTATGAACAGTTTTTAGAACAAAAAAGGAATCAACTATCTCAAATTTTCGACTTGCCAGCTATCGAAATTGCTTTGATTTGCTCCATTGAACAAATTAGAGTTCACAAAGCTGTACCGCAAAATGAAGAAAAGAATTCTGAAGCTATCAGAGTGAGTAGCAAGTTTGGAAACATTGCACTTTCAACTCTTTATAGAGAATACCGTAATGTTTACCCAGAAGAACGTATTTATACCAAGTCTTTAATGAGGGTGCATACCCCCGAGATATTAAAAACCCATTTAGAAAACGTCTTGGAATATCTAAGTGAACAAGGCAAGAAAAGAGCATCCCAATATTTATCAGATTTGAAGGTTCTTTAGAAAGGTTACAAAAAGTTACTCCATAACCACTCCAAGACATACACATATTTGCTAAAAAATAGTAGATATGGATACTCCCACACTTGAACAAACACCAAAAATGTTACAGAGCCTAATCAATAGATTTGAAGGCTTTGAAAACAAACTATCCAAATTTATTGCTCCAAATCATAAGCCTATTGAAATCCCAATAGGAATTGCTGAAGCTTCAAAGTTTTTAGGCCGTTCCAATCAAACTATTTACAAAGATGTCCAATCTGGCAATATTCCCTATTACAAGAAAGGCGGGAAGCTCTATTTCCTGAAATCAGAATTGTTGGAGTGGGTGAAGTCTGGGAAGATGAAAACCAGCCTGGATTTATCCAATGACTTGGATAACGCATTAAGTAGATAAGAATAAAAAACCCTCCAACGGCCTGATTCGCCAGCGAGGGTTTTTAATAACGGTAACTGCATGATAAAGTTAGTAATAAATCATATAGGGTAGATACTCTCAATTGGCATTATTGCCATGCAGGGAGTGATCTTTGACAGTGGTAACACTTCCCTAAGACATAAAAACAAAAAACAGAACGAAGCTATTCCAAATAGAAATGAGGCGAGAAGCAATTTTCTTGGAGTAGGGTAGATAAGAAAGGGTTAATCCGAGCAATGTCCAACCCCCGACAACTCGGTCTAAAGCGCAAAATACCTCTACGGAGTTTAAATAAAACCCACTTAATGGCGATTAGGTTCTTTTCTGCATTCCTTGGTTTCCTAGTATAAGTATTATGCGTAGGAAAGGGGGGTATGAGTACAAGCAAATAGAAAACCAAAACAATGAAAAAAACAGAAAGTAAAAGACCGCTGACCGAAGCACTTTTGAAGTTGATAAAGAGCAAAGGCCAATTGAAGATAGATGCTTCAGATGTTGTTAAGATTCATGATGATGGCAGCGTAACCATTAAAATGGGCAATGACGAAATTTTAGCAATGCGTCTTTTGGAATTTACAAACAGTAAAGACCCTAAACAGGCAAAGGAAGCTGCTGAATTGGTTGCTTCCTATGTTCTGACCTATCCAAATAGAAAAGTTAAAGTAACATCAAGTAACAATGCCATTTGATAGTAAAACCGCTTCAGAAGCAGGGGCAAAATCTTCAAGGAAAGGAAGCCCAAATAAGACCACGGCATCAATACGTAGTAGAATTCAAAAGCTGGTTGATGCTGAATATGAAGCTGTATTGAGCGACTTAAAAGAGCTCTCTCCCAAGGACCGGGTGAATGCCTTCATTTCGATGTTGGAGTTTGTATTGCCCAAGCTGAATAGGAGCGAGATAGAGGACGTTTCGTTTGATGTACAAGATTTTCTTAGCCTGAGCAAAGAAGAGAGGTTACAACGGATTGCAGCCCTCGAAAAGAAGCAGATGAACAAAGAACTTAAAAAGTACTGCAATGGATGATGAACAAAAACTTGAATTGATGAAAAGCTTGGTAGATGCACCGGAGCGTCCTGGGTACTTGCCAACGCCAAGCGTGTATGCGGATGACCCCTATGTTGAGGTGCCAATCCAGGTCACAAAGTATGTGGAAGCATTGGAGGGCAAGATTGAACTGGAAGCCGATGGACGTATGAGAATTGATCACTACCTGAACCTATTGAAACAATACAGTCTGGACCATCTGATGATATCAAAACCAACAGTATTCCAGACCTATTCAGAGGAACAAATTGAGGCAGTCCAAGACGGTATAAACGATAGTCATTAATAATTAAATCAAAACAATGAAAGCAACTAAAAAGCATGCCGCTAGGCGATTATGGAAACCGAGGGCCGAACAAACGTTTCAGGATATCCTTGGACAAGAATTGGTGTTCCCGGACTTGATAGCCGGGGAAGATCCCGCTGTGGGCGATACTGTCTATTTGGACGGCCAATTTGCAACAGGCACTTTCCTCATGCCAGGGGCCGAAACCATTATAGCAGAGGATGGGGAGGTAATCGAGGTGTTGGAGCCTACCGAAGAAACAGTTGGTTACGCCAAAAGAGTTATGAACAAAAGAAAGAACAACAAAAAACGAAAATTATGAGCGCATCAGCAGAACTCAAACGTGAAATTTTGTGGGTAAACCATGATGGTATTGAAAAGACTTTAAGCCAATATAGTGCATGGGCAGAACAAGCGAAATATGCTTTGGATCAAGCACAAAAGCTGCTCCCAGAACCTCTAAGTATTGAAGAAAGGGAGTTATTGCTTCATCAAGGTTGGAGCGCATTAGAAGGGCTTATTCGCACCGCTTACGGATTTCCAAAGGCAACGGTTGAATTTGTACTTTCAAGTCAAGGGCTGGATGGTAGTGTTGCAAAAGCGGCTTTTGACCTGGTACCTGGACGGCATTCGGCAGTTGGATTCGCTATCATCGATGGGGATGTACAAGTAAGTCCTGAAACGGTTAAAAAAGTAAAAGACCGTAACCATCACTATGTGAAGAATGATATGCAATCCAATGCCCTCAATATGGCAAAGGACTTGTGCAAAACCCTGAACGCTGGTTTCGAGAACGGAGTTATCAACATGGACGACCGAACTCGTTTGGTAAATGCGTTTTCAAAGTATTTAGAACTCACATCCGCAAGGAAGGAAGACCAGGTATTCGTTCCGGCGGTCAAGAGGATTGCTCAATTAAGAGCATAGTTAGGTTTACTTTTTAGATTTTTTGGTTTGGTGCCGTTCCCATTTATTTGGGAGCGGTTTCTTTAGTTTTACAACATGAAATTTCCACAAGAAAAATTTGACGGCTATTTCTTTAGTTGCTAAACCTACTTTACTGTTCCTGAATGGCACTTTTAATATACTTAATGAATTTCTTGGGTTGATTGAACTATAAATTTCATTAGGTCTTCATTTCATTTTCTATTAATTTACATGTCCTCTAATTTCTACATGTATTACAACAATTGCATAAGTCGAGAGAAGGAATACCTTCAGAAATGGACTGAAGTTGATACCATATTAGGAAAAATTCCAGATGATTTGAAATTGACATATTTCGCTGTTAGTGCGTTTAGCCATCCACTTGCGAACAATCATCCAGGAGGTCCCTAATACCCTTGTAGCCAATAGGTCAGAGATAATAGATCCACTTCACTCTGAAGGGATTGGAATAGATTACAAGAAAAAAACAAAAAAGGAAATTATGGTCTTTTATGTGGAAATTTGAATGTAATATATTTTCTTATAATCAAAAGGGCGATAATAACAAAAACAGGATATCTCAGTGGAATCGAATTTGCAATTAACATATGATTAACCACTCCTATTTGGCCTAAAGTAAATTCCATTAGAATTAGTAACACGGAAAATACAATTGCGAAAGACCCTGTAACCGACATTATATTAAGTAGCCTATTCACATCATTAATCCTTATCTAGTTCTTTGAGAACATCTATTAGTTCCGTTGGTTCTTTTATTTTCAGAGACTTCATATGTTTTTTCAACAACTTCTTTTTCGTCTGAATCTTACTGTTGGACTTTAAAAATTGACGTATTCTTTCAATAATGCCATCAGTTTGCACGTTTAAATTTACTTCCTCACTAATCTTTAAATCAAAATTTCCCCCGGCTAGACAAACAAAAATTATTCCTACAATTAAAATGCCAGAAATAGCATTTCCAGCCAATTCGATAAACCCAGGTGATTGTATTGCTAATTTTACGTCAAAGTCATTTGAATCTAAATCAAGCTCTTCTTCTTTGCAAAATTCATCAAAAACATCTAAAATTAGCCCTCCCATTTCAAACACACTTCTAGCCTTAACATCTTCTTCGGATTCTACGTTAAGAACCATGTGAGCTTCATCTTCTTTGATAAAGAATGAGTTGATGATTTTATCAATGTAGGAATCATAAATATTCGCAGTGGTTATAGTATGATGTGAAAACATTAGTTTATATAGATTGGGATCAAGGGTATCCCTAGGGACGGTCTTTAGATATCTAATTTTTTTACGTTTGATATATGGACAATCGTAACTATCATTCAAATCATTGTAAGCGGCAGTTTGTGTAACTTCAACGAATGCAATTTCTTCGGAGTTTTCACTTGGAATTAGAACGATGTCATTTTTTTTAACTTCATATGCAAACCTCAATAGCTGTTTAGCAGTGTGTCCAGGTCTTTTCTCCTCGTCTTTATATTTATCCATAATGTTGAACTTCAAAATATTAACACCAGTATCATCTTTTGTGTTACCTTTTTGAATGTCCTTTAGGGAAATTTTGTTATAGCCAATCGCAATAAAGCCGCCCCTTAAAAAGGAGTCATAATATTTGCCACCATCTGCTCTAACTAACCAATAATTTCGATCATCTTTAACCTTAGGTAGTTTGTTTAGTATTTCCTCAATTGTCATATAATATTTTTGGTTTGGTTAGACGAAAAATATAAAACTTTATCTGTAAACAATGGATTTTAAAAAATAAAAGAAAGTATTTGATTAGATAAAAATAAAAACCATCGTTTGACTATGGTTTTTGTTGTTAAAGAATTATATAAATTGCTTTTTATTTCTAAAACTAATGACAAATTATCAATAATCTTAGATTTGTTCTCTAAAACTGAACTCAATAAAGAATGGTTATTAAGCCCGTATTACTTTCGAACATGTTTCCATTATCAATTTAACTAAGGATTGCAATTAAAATCACTACAACAATTCCTATAACTGAAGCAATGGCTCCGACTTTAGTCCAGTTTATTGAACTTTTGGCACTTTTAATACCTTGACCATAGTTGCCAAAATTGTCACCCATATGTAAATTTCCTGAATTAACAATATTGGTTTGCCCAGCATGACTTATTACTGAGTGATTGTATTCAGCGTCAGCCAAGTTTTGACCTTTTTCAGCCATTTTGTAGCGTTTGAACTTACTAGACTTTTCTAATTTAAGAAAGCCACGAATATGGGCGTATTCCAACTTTTCCAAAAGTTCAGAATCGGAATCTTTTGTAATTGTATGGTTCTTGTTTTCTGCAATATATCTGACTGCATCGTCAATCATGTGGTCCTTACTCATAAATCGAAATTTAATTATAAAATGGGCAAGAACTGGGCAAATAATAAAGGGGCGTATTAAGAAAACTCTGTTAGCCCCTTTATTTTAAGTGACCTCGACAGGATTCAAACCTGTAACCTTCTGAGCCGTAATCAGATGCGCTATTCAGTTGCGCCACGAGGCCTTTTTAATGGGGTGCAAATATATTTCTTTTTAAATTTACGACAAAACCTCATAACCAAAAATAATGGATTTTGAACGCTACATTCGTGATATACAAGACTTTCCTCAACCTGGTGTCATTTTTAAGGATATCACCCCTCTTTTAAAAGATCCTCAAGCACTTGTCCAAGCTTGTGAAACACTTTGCGGTATGGTTAAAGATTATGCTATTGACAAGGTAGTTGGTGTAGATAGCAGAGGTTTTATTTTCGCACCCTTAATTGCATCAAAACTCAATGCTGGTTTTGTTCCCGTACGTAAAAAAGGAAAATTGCCGTATAAAACAATCTCGGAGTCCTATTCCTTGGAATATGGTGAGGATACCCTGGAAATTCATACGGATGCAATACAAAAGGGCGAAAAAGTGTTAGTACATGACGACGTGTTGGCAACTGGCGGAACCGCAAATGCAGTTTGTAAACTAGTGGAAAAATTAGGGGGAGAAGTGGTGCAATGTAATTTTTTAATCCAGCTAACTTTTTTAAATGGTGCAGATAAGTTAAATGGTTATGATATAAAGGCTTTGCTCACTTATTGATCTAAAGCTTTTGTAGTTATAAAATAGCGCCAACCAATAATTGCCAACTGTAACTTGGATGCCTTGGACAAATCCAATCCTTTTTTGGAATATGAAGGAAGGATAGCCTTGTTGATCCTAGCTAAAAGCTTATAGAGCATTGTTTGGAGTATTGGTCATACAAATATAGCCAAGTTTGCAGTTTTCCAACCTTACGGACTAAAAGAAAGAAGGCGCTTTAACACCTTCTTATATTTTTAGCTATTCTCTTTGATCCAATTAGTTATTTTATCCTCTAACAATGCAAGCGGAACACATCCGGTTTCCAAAATTTGATTATGGAATTGACGAATATCGAAATTATCTCCTAAGGCATTTTTTGCTTTTTCACGTAGTTCAATAATTTTCAATTGACCAATTTTATAGGATAATGCCTGTCCAGGGTTGGCCATATAACGTTCAATTTCAGAAGTGATGCTAGCTTCGGATTCAGCCTCATTGTCCAAAGAATATTGAATGGCTTCTTCACGTGTCCATCCTTTGGAATGCAAGCCGGTATCCACAACCAAACGAACCGCTCTGTGCATTTCTGCCCCAAGCATACCAAAAAGTTGATAAGGATCTGTATAAAGACCCAATTCTGTTCCCAAGGATTCACTATAAAGTGCCCATCCTTCGCCATAACCACTATACCAAAGTGTTTTCCTGAATTTTGGAAGCACATCGCTTTCTTGCGTTAAGGATATTTGATAGTGATGCCCGGGAATAGCCTCATGTAAGAACAAGGACTCATCTGAGTACACATTGTATTTGGTAACCTCGGGAATAGGCGTGTAAAAAATACCTGGACGGGTACCATCCAATGACCCTGGATTGTATTCGGCACTAGCCGAATTTTCCCTGAATGCTTCTGTACGGCGAACTTCAAAAGGAGTTTTTGGTTTTACATCGAACAGTTTTTCTATCTGCGGTTTCATGCGGTCATGAATAGCATTGAAATTATTGATTACTTGTTGAGGGTCCGTGTACGGCATTAATTCTTTGTTGCTTCGAACAAAATCAAAGAAAGCTTTTAAATCTCCCTCAAAACCAACCTGATTTTTAATTTCTTCCATTTTAGACCGTATTCTTGCAACCTCACTTAGACCCAATTTATGAATCTCTGAAGCGGTCATATTGGTGGTGGTATATTTTTTTATTTGATGTGCATAATAAGCATCACCATTTGGTTCTCCTTGTATACCGCTAGATTCCCTACCTACATTTGAATACTCATGCTTCATGAAATCATACAGTTTTTGATACGCAGGAATTACTTTATTGCTCACCATGTTTTGATATGCTTCCGTTAAAGCAGTTTTTTCATCCTCTGTAAAACCTTCAGGCAATTTTTTTATTGGTTGATAAAAGAGGTGCTTGTCCAAATCCTTTGTAGTAAGGGATTGTAGTTGGGGTAGTACTTTTTTGATCAATGATTTTGGGAGTACATGACCTTTGGTCATTCCTTCTCTCATTTTTTCTTTAGCACTGGACATCCATTTTAGATACCCATCTACCCTTTTCATCCATTTTTCATAATCTTCAACAGTTGCAAACGGTTGTGCACTGGAACCACTGGCTAGTTGCCCCATAAATAGGTTGGTGGACCACATTTGGTCAATTGGAGTGAGATCTGCGTTAAAGTTGAACTCATTTAAGTTGATATCGCATTCCCAGTCCAAAATAGCCTTGCTCATTTGCTCACTTTCTGTAAGGTTTTCATCTGAAAATGCGGCAAGTTTATTTTTATAGCTTTCAAAGTGAGTTTTTGCTTTTTCTTCAAACTCATCTGAAAGGGCGTTTGTAAATACATCATCATAACGATGATCACCAGCCAATGTGGCGGTTATTGGATTTAGTTTTAACCCATCCTCATAATAGCTGTCCAATAAAGTGCTAAAATTGGCGCTGATGGTAGCAGATTCTTCTTTTTTGGGTTTCTCTTTGCAGGATTGAAAAACAACAAGGGCAAGAATTAAAATTGTTATTTTTTTCATCAATTTAAGTATGATTTGTTAGAAAAATGTAAAATAGGTATATCAAACAAAATATGAATGTATCAAATTGCTAAAATTTTCTAAAAAAGAGTCCAGGCAGAACGGGAACTCAACCATCAATGTATTCTTATAAAAGTTCAAGTGATTTTCAAAGAATAGTACTAAAAAAGGCCAGTATAAAAAATTTCACTCAATAAAACTTCGGGTACACTCAGTCAAAGGTCAAACAGGCTCAATAGACATTTTTTGGGTGGATTACCTTGTCTAGCTTCAACAAAAATTAAAATTTTTAAAGATGAAGACAAAACTGAAATTTATATGGGTGCCTGCGCTGACATTGGTTGGGATAGTGTTTTACGTTGCGCTAATGGCTTCTACGCCAAAAAGAACCTTACAGCCAGAGAAGGGTTGTGTATTTATGACCGTAATGGGTGAACAATCATCCGAAGGTTTTGATCGATACAAGTCTGATCAGAACCTACAACTAGCAGTACGCGATGGACTTCAATGGTTATCCAAGGCGCAATTGCCCAACGGAGGCTATGGAGCTGGTGGCCATTCGGCCCAACACGTTAGAGACCCGCATGCTGTAAAGGCTGATCCAGCTACTACGGCTATGGTAGGTATGGCATTGTTAAGGAGCGGTACAACGCTAAAAAAAGGGATTCACGCCGAAAATCTTAAAAATGCGTTGGATTATCTACTGAACACTATAGAGAATGCAAATGATGACAGTCCTTACATCACTCAGGTTAGAAATACCCAGATTCAGACAAAACTAGGCGAAAATATTGATGCTGTACTTGCGGCACAGTTTCTTTCTAATGTTCTTGACAGAAATCTATCCGGTATGGATAGAAAAAGGGTTGTTCGTTGTTTGGGTATTTGTATTGCGCATATTCAAAATGGGACGGATGCGCATGGAAAACAAAGAGGCGCAGGTTGGGCCGGTGTTTTGCAGAGCGGAATGGCCAATAGTGCCTTGGAAGCGGCCCAAGCAGCAGGAGCTTCAGTGGATGAGGTGGTTATAGAAAGGTCAAGAAAATATCAAAAAGATAATTATAATGAGGAAGACGGTTCGGTTAAAACGGATGACGGAGCTGGAATTATGTTGTATGCTGTTAGTGGTAGCGTAAGAGCCAGTGCAAAAGAGGCAAGGAAGGCTAAAGCTGACATTAACAAAGCCAAAGCAGAAGGAAAGATAGCAGCTGATGCAGAAGTAAATGCGGAAACCCTAGAAGAAATAGGATATGCACAAGGTGAGGCTCAAAAATATGGTACTGCATACAAAATATACGAATCTGCTAAGGAAACTGCCCAAAGAGATGAGGTTTTGGATGGCTTTGGGAATAATGGAGGAGAAGAGTTTTTAAGCTACCTGCAAACTGGTGAATCTTTGTTGGTTAGTAAGGATGATGATTGGAAAAAATGGTACGATGGTATGAGTGGACGTATCCTAAAGATTCAAAATAAAGATGGCAGCTGGAATGGACACCATTGCATTACAAGCCCTGTTTTTTGTACTGCTACGAGCTTACTTCTATTGACAGTGGAAGAAGACATTGCCTTTTTGCAAAAAATTGGGGAGGAAAAATGAAAAGTGGTTTTGTGACCAGTGTAACAATTCCTAATTGTATAATCAGTATTCCAAATAAAGTAATCATAGCGATTGGTTTTAAAGGTTAGACAAAAATGAACTCGATGAGCTGTATAAGCAACATCACCATAAACTTGACAATTGTAATCATTGTGTTGATTGTTTTTAAGGGTTGATAAAACTGTTGAGAACCGGTTACGTTTTTTAATATAAAATGAGAATTATCATGTTTCCAAATTTTTGGAGCAAAATCAATACAATTGCATACAAGAGTGTAGGTTAAAAAATGAAATAGAATTTAGAATTTATGTGACTTCCTTTAATAATATTTAAAAATGAAATATAAAATTCAATTTTAAGTAATAAAATGTAATAATTGAAGGGGTGTTTTTAACCTAATTTTGAAAACCAAGGGGCTTTTCGTTTAAAAAACTACCGTTTTTAGCGATTTCATTATTTTTCAAAATAAAAAACCGACTCCTAAGAAGAGTCGGTTTTTTAATTAAAATACATATCTATTTGGACTATTTTTTCTTTTTGGTTACAATTTCAACTACTCCATTTTTTGCTTTTTCACCATATTTTTCAATAGCCTTTTCGCCTTTCAGAACACTCATGGTTTCAATTTGGTCAGCATCTAGTTTTTCAAATTGTTTTTTTGAGAATTCCTTTTCATCAATTATATAGAGGGGGTCTTCATCTCCATCATGATGTGTAAAGAAAAAACCATTACCTTTTTTACTCTTTTTCACCTTGATTTTTTTGGAATGTGTTTCATCGTCATAAACATATATTGAATTTGGGCTGTGTCTAAATGAAGTTTTATTGCCTTGTCCAATTGCTATTTCATTGGTGGTAAGGTCGACAATAACATACATGGGTTTAATTGCTGAATTGGAATTGGAGCTATTTAAAGTGGCCGAGTTTTTTGGACCTTCAACACTAATGGAGAAAGAAGTGATTTCGTCTTTGTCATTTCTCTGAAGCGTGTATGAAAAGTCGATTTTATCTTCCGCCAGATCTGACTTTATTTTGACAAGCTCATCATCAGAAGTATCCTTGTCGATAATAAGTTCGATTTTGGTATTTTCAGATGTAGGGCCGTCCGCATTTTCAAATGTATAAACCGTTTTTGTATTGAACCCAACAAGAAAAAGAGCCAATAAGGGTAAAATAACCAAACTTTTTAGGGTTTTGCGTTTTTTTGAGGGAGTCTGATTGATCATAACTATTCTTTTTTTGATTAATGAATTAAAAAATGGATTTACTATGGATAAATTCTGTTTGGATATACTTTGTGACAACAGAATATACTGGTATTGCTTCCTATTCTTTTTTAAGGAACTATTTTTGGTATCTGCCAAAAACTCTAGATTTTGCTTCAGAGCATTTTTGTAAAGCCAAGCAAAAGGGTTGAACCATTGGAATACTGAAATGAGCTCCACGCAAAGTATATCGACCGTATGTTTTTGAGTCGCATGCACCAACTCATGCGCAAGTATGGATTCCAATTCTTTTTCAGAATGTTTTTTTTGGTTATAGATTACATACTTAAAAAAGGAGAAAGGTTGAACATCCATGGAGCTTTCAACATAAGTCACATTTTCCGTGATTTTCTTTTTGCCCAACTTTATAAAGGTAAGTACTGACCGAATTTGTACTATAAAGCGAGCTAAGAATATGGCAACACCTAAAAGATAGGTTACAATTAAAAAGTTTCGCAAAGTAGAAAAGGATTGGCTATCTACAATGACATCATTTCCCATGGTTGAATTTGTCCCAGCCATCATTTCGGCAGACAGGGTAATTGTAGTGGTGAGATGTATGAATGGAAGGATTGCTGAGGTAACCAATCCAATGACCAAAAACCATCTGTTGGCAGTAAACAAGGTTTCTTTTCTTAAAAATAAGTAGTAACAGCCAAGGAAAAGGGTTAATACTCCCGCAGATTTTAACAGATAAATTAAAAAAGCTTCCATCTAACCCTTGTTTTCAATGAGGTTTATAATCTCTTTTAGTTCCTCAACCGATATTTTTTCCTCCTTCGCAAAAAAGGACACCAAACTTTTATATGAATTATCATAATAGTCGGCGATGGTTGAATTGATGAATAACTTTCTATAAGCCTCTTTTGTGACTATCGGAAAGTATCTATGGGTATTGCCAAAAGCTTCGTGCCCAGCATACCCCTTTTCTTCCAAGTTTCTCACGATGGTGGAAAGCGTGTTGTAATGTGGTTTTCCACCTTCTATTTCCTTTAAAATCTCCTTTACAAAAGCTTTTTCTAGCTTCCAGAGAATTTTCATCACATCTTCTTCCTTGTTGGTTAATTTTTGCATTGTATTTTTTTATAATTCAAACATATTACTATATTTTTAGTTAAACAACTATTTTTATAGTTATTTAACTATTTATTTAGTTTTTATTTTTTTGAATTACTCCCTCACAACAACGAATCTTCATTTATATTTACGGCAAATTCTAGTTCTTGGGAAACCTTCTTTTTATCATCATAGGTCTTGTACTTCTTATTTTAGGAGGAAATTGGTTGTTGAAAGCGGCGGTCGCTCTATCACTTCGTCTTGCAATTCCAAAAATTGTTATTGGTATGACCGTGGTTTCTTTTGCTACATCAGCGCCTGAGCTCATTGTCAGTATTAAAGCTGCACTTGATGGGTTTCCTGATTTAGCATTGGGAAATGTTGTAGGCTCAAATATTGCCAATCTAGGATTAGTATTGGCCATCACTGTTATACTGGGAAGTATTGATGTTCGCAAAAGCTTTTATACCACGGATTGGCCTGTGATGATGGTAGCATCCTTACTTTTTGTTGGGTTTATATATTTTGATGGCGTTCTTCAACAGTATGAAGGTATTATCATGGTCGTCTTTTTGTTTTTGTTCCTGATTTACCTACTCAGATTTCAGAAAACCGCTGTAGTGGATGAAATGCCTGAAGATGATATCCCTCTTCCTTTATATATGATTGTTTTGTTTTTGGGCATTGGTGGCACTGCCCTTTGGGGAGGTTCTGAACTATTGATCAATGGTGCAGTGGGAATGGCTTCAACATTTGGCGTAAGCGATAGAATAATTGGTATTACCATTGTTTCTGTCGGCACTAGTATTCCTGAGTTGGCCGCATCCATAATTGCGATCATAAAAAAGGAAAAGGCCATCTCACTTGGAAATTTGATTGGCTCCAATATCTTTAACCTTTTGGCTGTTTTGGGAATTACATCAATAATTACTCCTATCACTGTAATGGACCAAGGCTTGCTTTCCAATGATATTTTCTGGATGTTGGGAATTTCTTTTTTAATACTTCCCTTGGTTTTCTTTCCAAAAGGATTACGATTGGGGTGGCGGGATGGTATAATATTGCTACTATTCTATGTTACATTTATCTATCTGACCATAAAATAAAAGCCACCCTAAAAGGATGGCTCAATATTATATAACAACAATATATAATTTACTATACGTTTGCAGATTTCACGGTCTTTATGATTCGTGCTGCAATTTTGTATGGATCTCCATTAGAAGCTGGTCTTCTATCTTCCAACCATCCTTTCCATCCTTTTTCAACCGTCATAATTGGAATACGGATTGAAGCTCCTCTATCCGATACACCATAGCTAAAATCGTGTATGGAAGCGGTTTCGTGCAATCCTGTCAAACGCTGATCATTGAACTCACCATAAACGGCAATATGTTCAGCAGCTACAGGTCTAAACGCTTCGCAAATCTTTTCGTAAGTTTCTTTGGAACCACATGTTCTTAGGGTTGTATTGGAAAAGTTAGCGTGCATACCGGAACCATTCCAGTCACCTTTGATTGGCTTTGGGTGAAGTTCAATGTAGTATCCATAACTCTCGGTAAGTCTATTCAATAAATATCTGGCAACCCAAATTTCATCTCCTGCTTTCTGTGCACCTTTTGCAAACAATTGAAACTCCCATTGTCCTGCAGCTACCTCTTGGTTGATTCCCTCAAAGTTAAGTCCTGCATCGATACATTGGTTTGCGTGCTCTTCGACCAAATCCCTGCCCCAAGTATTTCTTCCGCCAACAGAGCAGTAGTATAGCCCTTGTGGACCGGGGTATCCACCAATGGGGAAACCTAAGGGAAGTTGGGTCTCTGTATCCATGATAAAGTACTCTTGCTCAAAACCAAACCAAAAATCATTGTCCTCATCATCAATGGTGGCCCTTGAGTTTGATATATGAGGTGTGCCATCTGCATTCAAAACCTCAGTCATAACCAAAAACCCATCTCTTCGCACAGGATCTGGATAAATGGCAACTGGCTTCAAAAGACAATCTGAAGAACCTCCTTCTGCTTGTTGTGTTGAACTTCCATCAAAAGACCACATTGGACAATCTTCCAATTTTCCACTAAAATCTTCTTCAACTTTAGTTTTACTTCTCAAGTTTGCGGTTGGTTCATATCCGTCCAACCAGATGTACTCTAACTTAGATTTACTCATAATTCCGGTAGTTATTTGTTCTCAAATTTACGATTAACAAAAATATGTTTTTCATTCAATAATCTCTATTTTAACGGGTTAAAATCACAAACTACTGCCCATTATTTATATTACCCCTGTTTTGGATAGGGTTCAATGAAAAAAAAGTAAAATTTTGGAGATATATTATTAAATTGTTAATTGTAGCTTTGTATTTTAAACAATATGTAGTATGCCACGAACAAGATTTGATGCATTGGTAGAAAGTCGCAAAAGAAATTATCAGAATGTTGAAGAAACTGGCAAACGTTCTGAGCTTTTTGGTAAAAATGTGTTCAATGAAGAAAAAATGCTTCAATTTTTGACTAGGGAAGCATTTGATAAGGTGAAATCTGCCATTTTTCAAGGAAGTAAAATTGACAGAAAAATTGCAGATCAAGTTGCTGAGGGTATGAAGGCATGGGCTCTATCAATGGGTGCCACACATTACACACATTGGTTTCAGCCATTAACAGGCTCAACAGCAGAAAAACATGATGCGTTTTTCGACATACTTCCAGATGGAAGGGCAATGGAAAAATTTGAAGGAGGGCAATTGGTTCAACAAGAACCTGATGCATCCAGTTTTCCAAGTGGTGGAATCCGAAATACATTTGAGGCTCGTGGTTACACTGCATGGGACCCAACTTCTCCTGCATTTATTTATAAGACAACACTTTGTATTCCAACCATTTTCGTTGCCTATACTGGTGAGGCATTGGACAACAAGGCTCCCTTGCTTAGAGCATTGCACGCTGTAGACCAAGCTGCAACTGCGGTAACCCAATTTTTTGACAAGAACGTTCGTAAAGTATATGCTACTTTGGGATGGGAACAAGAATATTTTTTGGTTGACAAAGCGTTGGCGCATTCTAGATTGGATATTTTAATGACGGGAAGAACCTTGGTTGGGAATGCAGCTGCAAAAGGACAGCAATTGGACGACCATTATTTTGGAGTGATTCCAAACAGGGCGTTAAGTTTTATGAGTGATTTGGAAAAGGAATGTACTAAGCTGGGCATACCGGTTAAAACCAGACACAATGAGGTGGCACCAAATCAGTTTGAACTTGCCCCCGTTTTTGAAGAGGCCAACCTTTCCGTAGATCATAATCTACTGCTTATGGATGTGATGGAAGTAATTGCCGATAAGCATAATTTTTCGATTCTTTTTCACGAAAAACCTTTTGCAGGAGTTAATGGCTCAGGCAAGCATAATAATTGGTCTTTGGCAACAGATACAGGTGTTAATCTGTTAAGTCCTGGCACTACGCCAATGAAGAACCTCCAATTTCTGACCTTTTTTATCAATACCATTAAAGCAGTGGATACTTATGAGGAACTGTTGCGGTCCTCCATAGCTTCTGCAAGTAACGACCATCGTTTAGGTGCAAATGAAGCACCTCCTTCTATTATTTCCATTTTTATTGGAGAACAATTAAGTAATGTTTTGGATGAATTGGAGGGTGTTTCCAAAGGAAAGTTGTCTCCACAGGAAAAAACGGAACTAAAACTCAATGTGGTTGGTAAAATTCCAGAAATTTTATTGGACAATACAGATAGAAACAGAACCTCACCCTTTGCGTTTACGGGAAATAAATTTGAAATAAGGGGAGTAGGGGCAAAGACGAACTGTGCCAAACCGATGACTATTTTAAATACCATTGTTGCCAAGCAACTAACGGAATTTAAAAAAGAAGTGGATGTATTGGTGGATAAAAAGAATTTGAAAAAGGACGAAGCAGTTTTCAATGTACTCCGGGAATATATCAAAACCTCAAAAAGGATTCGTTTTGACGGGGACGGTTATGGTATGGAATGGCAGGAAGAAGCCAGAAGACGAAAACTGAGCAACAATAAGAATACGCCAGAAGCTGTCCAAGTTCTTACATCAAAAGAGTGTATTGCGCTTTTCAAAGAGATGTCAGTTATGAGTGAGGTGGAGCTTAGTGCACACCAAGAAGTAGAGCTTGAAACCTATATTTTTCATGTTCAGATTGAAGGTAGGGTATTGGGAGAAATGGTCTATAATCATATAATTCCTGCTGCGATATGTTATCAAAACATTCTTTTGGAAAATATTAAAGGGTTAAAAGATGTTTATGGAGCGGCCCATAAGAAGGTTGCGGAGAGTCAACTGAACATTTTGGAGCAAATAGGGGAACATATTGTTGAAATCAAAAAATTGACGGATGATATGACTGCGGCTAGAAGACGTGCAAACGGGCTATCAACAATCAATAAAAAGGCCCAGGCCTATTGCAATACCATAAAGCCTTATTTTGAATCCATTCGCGAACAGTCCGATAAGCTTGAAAAGTTAATTTCAGACGATTTATGGCCTTTTACCAAATACAGGGAACTATTGTTTGCTAAGTAATTATTGCCAATGGGTATGTTACTTTCTTTCGCTCAAAAGAATAGAAATCATTCTATCATTAATTGATGGCTTTCTGTTATTTTTGCCCAAACCAAATTTATGTCTTCAGACACAAGTAAAAGATATGCCCAGCGAGGTGTTTCAGCATCAAAAGAAGATGTCCACAATGCCATTAAGAACATTGATAAAGGGCTTTTCCCTAAAGCTTTTTGTAAAATAGTTCCTGACTACCTTACTGGAGATGAAGATTATTGTTTGGTAATGCATGCGGATGGGGCAGGAACAAAATCCTCTTTGGCATATATGTATTGGAAAGAAACCGGAGATGTTTCGGTTTGGAAAGGGATAGCCCAAGATGCACTTATTATGAACATAGATGATCTAATCTGTGTTGGAGCTACAGATAACATAATGCTTTCGTCTACCATTGGACGAAACAAAAACTTGATTCCTGGAGAAGTTATTTCTGCCATTATCAATGGAACAGAGGAATTGATTTCTGATTTACAAAAACACGGTATAACCATCCATTCAACGGGAGGGGAAACCGCAGATGTTGGTGATTTGGTCCGTACCATTATTGTGGACTCAACCGTAACCGCTAGAATTGAAAGAACTAAAGTGGTCGATAATGCCAATATTAAAGGGGGAGATGTAATAGTAGGGTTGGCTTCTTTTGGTCAGGCCACCTATGAAACTGAGTATAATGGAGGTATGGGAAGTAACGGACTTACTTCGGCAAGACATGATGTTTTTGCCAAGTATTTGGCCAAAAAATACCCAGAAAGCTATGATGCAGCAGTGCCCGATGACCTTGTGTATTCAGGGAACACAAAATTAACGGATGCTACCGATTCACCATTGGATGCTGGAAAATTGGTGCTGTCGCCCACTAGAACTTATGCCCCGATCATTAAAAAAGTATTGGAAAAATATTCCGCAAAACAAGTCCATGGAATGGTACATTGTAGTGGGGGAGCGCAGACAAAAATTCTTCACTTTGTAGAGGGTCTTCATGTCATAAAAGATAACCTGTTTCCTGTTCCACCATTGTTCAAGTTGATTCAGGAACAGTCAGGTACAGATTGGAAGGAAATGTACCAGGTTTTTAATTGCGGTCAAAGGATGGAATTATATGTTGATGGGCAGGTAGCGGATGATATCATATCCATTTCAAAAAGTTTCAACGTAGATGCCCAAATTATTGGTAGGGTAGAAAACGCGGAAGGTAAGAAATTGACTATCGAAAGTGAATACGGCAAGTTTGAATACTAGCATACGATTCAATCCAAATTAACGTTCTCTCTATAAACCCCGCGCTATGGAAAGAAAAGAATTTTTAAAGAGTTTAGGAGCAGGTGCAGCCTTTGCACTAACATTCCCATGTGTTCATGGTTGTTCCAAGGATGATGTTACAGGTACTATTGTTGAAGAACCTACTGGAGTTGACTTTACCATAGACCTTACATCGGCAGAAGCGAATAATCTATCCACCAACGGTGGGTTTATTTTGCAAAATCTAGTTGTCATAGCCAAAAACCTTCAAGGTGAGTTTGTTGCTGCAAGTCAGGTATGTAGCCATGAATCTTATGACCAAGTTCGTTTTGTAAATCAAGATGGGGGAATATTTTATTGCGATGTCCACGGATCACGTTTTGATCAGGATGGCATCCCATTAAATCAAGTTGATAGCAATCCTGCAAAAGCAATAAAAGTTTATAATACAGAGCTGGACGGAACAACCCTTCGCATTTTCGAATAATTTTTAAACCTTAAGTTTATGAAATCACTATTTCCTATAGTGTTTTGTTTTGTTATAGGTAGTCTAAACGCACAATGGAAAGATAATTTTGCGGATGCGGTTAAGGTGGCCAATGAAGAGAACAAGCCTATTGTTTTGGTGTTTTCAGGTTCAGATTGGTGTGCACCCTGTATTAGATTCAAAAAGAAAATTTTGGAATCGGAGGAGTTTAAAAACTATGCCAAGGCCAACTATGTAATCTACAATGCTGACTTTCCTAGAAAGAAGAAAAACCAGCTTCCTCTGGATAAACTAAACGCAAACAAAACCCTTGCAGAAAAATATAATTCCACAGGGTATTTCCCTTTGGTGGTTATACTGGATAAGAAAGAATCCGTTTTGGGAAAGACTGGATTTAACACTAAAACTTCACCTGGGGAATATATCTCATTAGTTAATGATTTTATCCAATGAGAGCCTTCCTTGTACTTTTTTGCAGCTTTTTTTTACTGTTTTCCTGGGGACAGGAGAACAAAGGTGTTGCTGTAAAAAGAATAATGAAATTGATGGGGACCCGGTTCGAGATAACTGTAATTGCTCCCAATGAGGACATTGGCTATATAAATATTGATGAGGCCGTATCGGAAATAGAGCGGATAGAGAAGATAATTTCTTCGTGGGATACATCATCAGAAACGGCATTGGTCAACAAGAATGCTGGGATAAAACCCGTGAGGGTAAGTCAGGAACTGTTTGGATTAATAGAACGTTCAAAAAGGATTTCAGAAATTACATCCGGAGCTTTTGATATTTCCTATGCCTCAATGGACAAAATCTGGAAGTTTGATGGCACCATGAAGGGCAAACCTTCCGAATTTGAGGTAGAACGTTCTGTCGCCAAAATCGGCTACAAGAAAATTATTTTGGATTCAGAAGAACAAACCGTTTATCTCTCACAATCTGGAATGCGTATTGGTTTTGGTGCCATTGGAAAAGGATATGCCGCTGATAAGGCCAAGGAACTTCTGATATCCAAACAGGTTAAAGGAGGTATTATAAATGCTTCAGGAGATTTAACCACTTGGGGAACAAAAGTGACAGGGGAAAGTTGGTTGATTGGCATCGCAAACCCGTTGAGTAAAGATAAGGTGTTCAGCTGGTTACCTGTTGTGGAATCTTCGGTTGCCACATCCGGAAACTATGAAAAGTATATTATGCTCAATGATGAAAAGTACTCCCATATCATAGACCCAAGAACGGGTTATCCTACCATCGGGGTCAATAGTGTTTCGGTATTTGCAAAAAATGCGGAACTATGTGATGCCTTGGCTACGGCTATATTTATTATGGGAAAAGATAGTGGAATCCATATGGTCAATCAAATTGATGGTGTAGAGGTAGTGGTGGTGGATTCAGATAACAAAATCCATAAAAGCACCGGAATCCAATTCGATAAAAATCAGTAAATTTAAATATGTTGAAACCTCTTTTTTTCTTGGCTTTATTGATTTTTTCAAGCTCCTGTGTTGCTGTACGTGAATATGATAAAGCCTATATCAACGATATTGAAATGCAATTGGGGGCAAGGGCATCTGAACGTTTTGAAACGAATTTTCAAATTTATAGAGAAGCTTCAGCAGGTGCCAATGGAGGAAAAACAGGTGGTGGCTGTGGCTGCAATTAAAAATTAAGACTTCAAATCCTAAGACTTAAATTACGGTAATCCAATGCTCCAGCAATTTAAAAGCCCCATAAAAATAAGTTTCGTAATAGCATTCTTATGCATCGTTGGTTTTGGAAATGCGCAACAAAACAATACTTCCTATAAAAAGCGGGTCCTAGAGACAAGTGAAATAGATTTTTTGTTCAGTTATTACAGTCAAGACGGGCAGAACGCTGCGGTAACGGGAGGCGAGGGAACGGAAGAACTTACAGATGCGACCTCTACCATTGTTTTACGAATGCCCATGAATGCCAATGATGTTCTTACTGTTGATGTCGGTTTGTCTGCCTACACATCGGCATCTTCCAGCAATGTAAATCCCTTGGATGGAAATAATCTTAACACCACTCCTTTTGATGCCTCATCGGGCGAATCAAGAAAGGATCTTTTGGCTTATATAAATCCAAGCTATCAGCATAGTTCCGAGGATCGAAATTCTATATGGACAGCTAACGCCTATTTTTCAACGGAATACGATTATTTTTCCATTGGTTTTGGGGGTAGTTACTCCAGACTTTTTAATGAAAAGAATACAGAAGTAACCATTAGCGGAAATGTCTTTTTAGATAAATGGAACGCTATTTACCCCATTGAATTACGGGATGGTTTTTTTGATAATCGGATTGTTGGAAATGGTACCTACAATCCCGTTTTTGCCGTGTTTGAAAAGGAGAATAGAAATTCATATTCAGTATCATTAAATTTTTCCCAAATCCTAGCCAAGAAATTGCAAGGATCACTTTTCATGGATGTGGTCTCTCAAAACGGATTGTTGAGTACACCTTTTCAACGGGTTTATTTTGGGGATGCCGAAGATTTTTTCATTGATGATTTTCAGCTGGCTGATGATGTTGAGCAATTGCCGGACACTAGATTTAAAATTCCATTTGGAGGAAGATTGAACTATTATGTCACCGATATGATTGTTCTACGGACCTATTATCGTTTTTACTGGGATGATTGGGGGATTACATCCCATACCGCAAGTATTGAAGCACCGGTTAAGATAACGGACAAATTTACGTTGTATCCCACATATCGCTATTATACCCAATCCGCTGCCGATTATTTTTATGCAAAAGAAGATGCGCAATCCACATTCGATTTTTATACTTCGGATTATGATTTGTCCGAATACGATGCACACCAATATGGTCTTGGCATTCAGTACAAGGATATTTTCACCAATACCAAGATCTTGACCTTTGGACTAAAGACCATTGATTTGCGTTTTAGCAAGTACGACAGAAGTAATGGACTAAATGCTTCTATTGTTACGCTGGGGACCACGTTTATCGGGAATTAGGCAATACGTAACCCTCTTTTTCCAAATCTTCTTGGATGTTTATCTGTTTGGAGTATCCATCCTTTAAAAGGTAAATCGTATTACTCACTTCTAAGATATCCCGGTAGAAATGATCTGTGAGAAGAATAATTTTTCCCTTCTTCTCATAGTTAATAATTTCCTTGAATCTTTCAATATATATAGGTGCGATGAAAGAAAAGGGCTCATCCAGTAAAATAATTTTCTTTTTTTTGGTGATAATAAGATAGGTTTCCAGTACTCTAAGTTCTCCGCTTGAAAGTTGGGAAATTCGGTATTTTTTGTAAATCTCAAAACTTTTGAAGTTTTCAATAAACCTGTTCCAGTCGGCATTGAATAAATTAAAAGCGGTATCTACTTTTAGATTTTTTGGTAGCAGTCGGTGTTGCGGCAGGTATGCGATGGAGTTTGATTGAAACAACGATTTTTTAATATTCTTCCCATCGACTCGTATGGTTTTATACTTAGGTTTTAAGTTTCCAAATAGGATTTTCAGTAGGGAAGTCTTACCGCATCCATTTCTTCCCAAAATCCCTGTAACCTTTCCTTCCTGTGCACTCAGATAAATACCATACAGTACCTTTCTCGACCCAAAACTCAGTTCTATGTTATCAATTTCAAGAATCAAATAAAAAAAAGGTTAGATAGATAATTAAAGTTGTAATCACATCAAAAATGAAAGAAATCAGGAAGAGCATTGTTTTAGAGATGCCAAAATTCTGATAGAAGGTCAGTTCCTGTCTGTACTTAGTTTCTTGGAGTATGATAAAAATTAATCCAAGCATCAATAACTTAAAACCCATAACCGAGGAAAATGGAGCTCTTGCATAAAACAGAATAATAGCAATTATACTGGAAACAAGAAGTATGATCCGATAAAAGAAAAAAATAAGATAGTAAGTTTTCAGGCGTAGTAAAGGATGCATAGCGTTTACTAAATGTACAAATTAATCGTAAATTCGCATTCCTAACGCGGATTGATTTATGCTAGACAAACTCAATATAGTAAAACAACGTTTTGACGAGGTTTCTGACCTTATAATTCAACCAGATATAATAGCGGACCAAAAGAGGTATGTAAAGCTCAATAAGGAGTATAAAGACCTTAAGATGCTTGTTGATAAGCGCGATCAATATATTGAGTTAACAAACAATATTAATGAAGCAGAAGAGATAATTTCTGATGGAAGTGATGCGGAAATGTTGGAAATGGCGAAAATGCAATTGGATGAGGCCAAAGCAGGACTGCCAAAACTTGAAGATGAAATTAAGTTTTTACTGATACCCAAAGACCCGGAGGACGAGAAGAATGTGGTGATGGAAATTAGAGCGGGAACTGGGGGTGATGAAGCCAGTATTTTTGCCGGGGACCTCTATAGAATGTACGCCAAGTACTGCGAATCCAAAGGCTGGAAAACCAATATTATTGATTTAAACGAGGGGACCAGTGGTGGTTATAAGGAAATTCACTTTGAAGTATCTGGTGAAGATGTTTATGGCACGCTTAAGTTTGAGGCCGGAGTACATAGGGTTCAAAGGGTCCCACAGACCGAAACCCAAGGAAGGGTACATACTAGTGCGGCAACAGTGATGGTAATTCCAGAGGCAGAAGATTTTGATGTGCAAATAGAGCCCAAGGATGTACGAATTGATTTTTTCTGTTCATCGGGGCCTGGAGGGCAATCGGTGAATACGACATATTCTGCAGTACGATTGACCCACATTCCGACAGGTTTGGTGGCACAATGTCAAGATCAGAAGTCACAGCATAAAAACAAGGAAAAAGCCTTTAAAGTGTTACGTTCTAGATTGTACGATTTGGAATTGGCAAAAAAACAGGAAGAAGATGCAGCCAAGCGTAATTCCCAGGTGAGTAGCGGTGATCGTTCAGCAAAAATTAGAACTTACAACTACCCGCAAGGACGAGTAACGGATCATAGAATTGGTCTGACACTCTATGATTTGCAAAATATTATCAATGGTGATGTACAGAAGATTATTGACGAATTAATGTTGGTAGAGAACACAGAAAAACTAAAAGAAGCATCGGAGATTTTTTAGCATTAGTAGCTAGTATTGAATTAATTGTCAATTCGGGCGTAGTCGACAACCTTTGTAAATGAAAATAGACCACTTAATTTCCCAAATCAAACAAAAAAACTCCTTCCTCTGTATTGGTTTGGATACAGATTTGGATAAGATACCCAAGCATCTCCTTAAAGAGGAAGATCCTATTTTTTCATTCAATAAAGCAATTATTGATGCCACGCATCAATTCTGTGTGGCCTATAAGCCCAATATTGCTTTTTATGAGGCTTATGGCCTAAACGGATGGAAATCCTTGGAACGGACAATGAAGTATCTGAATGCTGAATACCCTGAAGTTTTTACCATTGCAGATGCAAAAAGAGGGGATATTGGAAATACGTCTACTAGATATGCCAAAGCTTTTTTTGAAACCCTAAATTTTGATTCGATAACCATAGCTCCGTATATGGGAAGAGATTCAGTTGAGCCATTTTTGGAATTTGAAAACAAGCATACCATTTTATTGGCCTTGACCTCAAACCAAGGGGCTTTCGATTTTCAAACAAAAAATGTTGGTGAACATGAACTCTATAAGGAAGTTTTGGAAGTATCGAAAACATATAAGAATTCAGAAAATCTAATGTATGTGGTTGGTGCAACCAAAGCATCTTACTTAAAGCAAATAAGACATATTATTCCGGAAAATTTCTTGTTAGTGCCAGGTGTAGGCGCACAAGGAGGAAGTTTGCAGGACGTATGTGCCTACGGAATGACTAAAGATGTTGGCCTATTGGTAAATTCTTCAAGAGGAATAATCTACGCTTCCCAAGGAGAGGATTTTGCTATGGCAGCAAATAACAAAGCAAGAGGGCTGCAACAAGTAATGGAGATTGAATTGCGCAAACGGAATTAATAGTTTAAGCTAAATTCTCCAATATTTTTTTAATTGCCTGAGCCTTTTGCTTAAAAAATTCTCCCAAATTGGTATCCATGTAAGTCGTGTCAGCGGCTTTTTCAATAAAGCTTTGATATCTATATTCTAAAACCGATATGGCCTGATTTCCACTGGTGATTGGAGTAACTGCTCCAACTCTACAATATTGATTTTTCATTTCTAAAGATTTGTTCTACCAAAGATACGTTGAAAACAAGGTTTTGGACTACAAGAGAATTGTCTATACAACTAGAAATCAGGCACTTTATCTAAAAATTAACAAAAAACAAAGCGTGATGCCCATGATCTTGCCATTTTCAAGGAAAAAATTAACGTACTTTTATAAAAAACAACTTTGCTTAATTATACCGCGTATCGGCATAAATCATCAGAACAGTGGGTTACATTTGTTCATGGTGCGGGAGGTAGTTCTACAATTTGGTACAAACAACTTAGGGATTTTAAAAAGCACTTTAATATTCTATTA
This sequence comes from Flagellimonas eckloniae, assembly GCF_001413955.1. Lineage (NCBI taxonomy): Bacteria > Pseudomonadati > Bacteroidota > Flavobacteriia > Flavobacteriales > Flavobacteriaceae > Flagellimonas > Flagellimonas eckloniae. Next base: position 4,040,486 of record NZ_LCTZ01000002.1, read on the forward strand.
TTGGATTTAAGGGGGCACGGCAACTCAAAACCCAACATCAAGGATGCCTTTAATGATAAGTATACTTTTGATTCTATTACTGCTGATATCGTAGAGGTTTTGGATTATGAGGAAATCGATAAATCGCATTTCATTGGCATTTCATTAGGCACAATTTTAATTCGAAATCTGGCTGAGAACTATTCCGGTCGAGTAAAGAGCATGGTAATGGGTGGTGCAATTATGAAACTTAATTTTCGCTCACAGTTACTTATGAGGCTGGGAGTGATTTTTAAATCTATAGTTCCTTATATATGGTTGTATAAATTTTTTGCGTTTGTGATCATGCCAAATAAAAACCATAAAGAATCTCGGCTGCTTTTTGTAAGAGAGGCTAAAAAACTATACCAAAAAGAATTTATAAGATGGTTTAAGTTAACCTCTGAAATTAACCCACTACTACGTTTTTTTAGAACGGTGGATATCAAGATTCCAACCTTTTATATCATGGGAGGAGAGGATTATTTGTTTTTACCCACCATTAAAAAAGTGGTTAATTCTCATGCTCAGTCCACATTATTTGTAGTTGAAGATTGCGGGCATGTAGTTAATGTGGAACAACCTATCATCTTTAATAAAGAAGTAATAAACTACTTGCAAAATGTATAGTAATTATTGGAAACCTTTCTTGACAATATCAGTTTTTCTGATTTCTTTTTCCATCGGTGCGCAAGATGAACAATCTTGCAACTGTTGTTCAGAAGAACATAAGGCATTTGACTTTTGGGTCGGTAACTGGGAGGTGACCAACGCAAATGGAGACATCGCAGGAAAGAATAGTATTAGTAAAGAAGAGAACGGTTGTGTTATTCGTGAAAACTGGACCAGTGCCAAACCTGGTTACACGGGAACAAGCCTTAATTTTTTTAATACGGTTTCAAGGCAATGGCAACAGCTTTGGGTCGATAACGGCGGCTCGTATTTAAAACTAAAAGGTAATAGAATTGGAAATAAAATGATATTATCTTCTGATGAATTTACAAAAGATGGTAAAAGCTATATAAATAGAATTACCTGGACAAAAAATGATGATGGTACAGTTAGGCAATTTTGGGAGGTTCTACAAGGAGATAAGGTGGTCAATATTGCTTTTGATGGATTATATAAAAGACAGTAAAAAACAGCCCAACGCCAGTTGTGTTGATGACTAATTCAAATTGAATAGGAGAGAAATATAAAAGAATGATTGTAACTGTCCGATGAGCTGTTTTAATGTATTAAGTTAGCCTATCTGAACCTATTTTTAGAAATACCTGATAAACCTTTCCATAGCCGATTTAAGTTTACTTAGCCCAAAACTAGACTCCTATCATATTTTTTTGATATTCTGTTGGAGTAAGTTGGGTGTCCTTTTTAAATGCTTTATTGAAAGTAACCTTGTTATTGTAGCCAACTTCGTATGCAATATTGATAATGTTCAACCTTTGTGATGTGTCTTCCTGAAGTAGTTGTTTAGCCTCCGTTATTCGATACATATTTACAAATTCATGAAAACTAACATCAAAATGCTCATTAATAATCTGAGAGGCGTTGTGGCGGGTGGTATTTAATTTTTGAGCCACCATATCGAGGTTTATGTTGTTTTTTCTATAAATCTTTTCAACCGCAAAAAGATAAATAAGATTTTCTTTCAATTCATTTGATAAACTTGGGGTAAGTCCGGACTTTTTGTATTTATCAAAAAACTTATGGGTATATGCAAATACACCATTTACCAAATTAGGTCTAACACTTGCTGAAAAACCTACAAAAAGAACCATAATCGCCATGCATACATTTGGGACATGAATTGCCGCAGCGGTAAAACTATAAACAATTATTACAAGCCCAAATGTTATATAAGCAATAATATATGAGAAATGGATGTAATAAATATTCCGTTGCCAATTTTTACTTTGGCTATTAAGGGTTTGGTCCTTTTTACTCTTAAGGTACAGTTTTCGAACAAAGAAACCATATATCATTAAAGAAATTGCCTTTGTCAAAATCAAAATTAAAAGCTCAGAGTCTATTGGCGCATCAACTCCAAGACTTGCTCTTTCTAGTAGTATTTTCAGTTTTTGATCAGAGGTTTGAAGAATATGAACGGGAATCACATAAAGTGCCAGTAAAACCGTTGGAATTAAATGTAGTAAATCCCTGGCCTTAAAAACATAAGAAAGTGTTATCCTTTTAAAATAAAAGTAGAGTAATGGACCATAGAGATACGAAAACAGAATGGACATTAAATAAGTATGCGGATATTCGAAATGGTAATTGGCAAGACTTATTGAAATATGTAAAATAAAAATGGAATTGATGAAAACAAATGCAGAAACAAGAATTTTTGCCTGTAAGTCTATGTTTTTGTTGACCAGTATAACAATCGAAATATAGAACCCAATTATAGAGACGTAAAGATAGACCAATGGCCAAAACCCCAACTGGGGTAGATAGCGCTGAGAAATTAAATTAAATTGCGGGGAATCTCTAATGTTATCAAACCCTTCATGCTGAATAAATGCAGCATTAAAATCAATCATGAGGTAGTCCTCCAGATAGTTTACAGATTCTTCAGGTATGTTAAGCGCAGCCTTACTTAGTGCAAGTTTTTTAAGAACCCTCGTTTTTTGCAGATCAGGTTGACCGTTGAGGTTTTTTTCATAAATATCGATTGCTTTTTGATATCTATTTATATTATAGTAGTAATCGGCCCATTTCAAAGAATCTTGAAATGAAATAGGCGAAACCGATGTAGAGCGCTCATTGATTTTAAAAGCAGTTCCGTAACCGAACATGGCGAACAACAAGCATACAAGAACGAGTAGTTTTGAATGTCCCATTTTTTGATTGTGAATTAGCTGCTTAAGTAAATTACAGAATTAGAAAATTCCAAACGTTAAATAAGTCATAAAAAAAGTAAGCCCCGATAAGAATTTACTCTTTCAAATTCAATGCTCGCTATCAGATTAGGTCCAAATGTATTGATGGAAAATTGACCATATTAAAATGCAAAAACCGGTGCGAACACCGGTTTTAAACTAACTAACTCAAAAAAATGCTAACTCAGATAATCTTTTGCAAAATTCAATTATAAGCTATATACCAATGTTAATTTAACTTTAGGATTTTGTTATAATTGACATGTTTTACTAAGAAAAGAACGGTGATATATTTAACTTATTGCGTATACGGGAAAATTTTGTGATTAATCTTGAAGAGCGAATACTTTTCTTAACAAATCTGTTGTCCTAGATGAAATCTTGGTCCGTATATCCTTTTCTTCAATTGCTATCATAGTATAAACACCATCCAAAGCCTCCTGGGTTGTATAATCGGTTAAATCAGGGTTTACGTTCGAGGTAAGGGGTAGGTTATTATACTTGGTTATTATATTGCTCCAAATTTGATCTGCGCCAACTTTACTGAATGAGGTCTTTATAATTGGGTTGAATTTTTCATAGAGTTTAGTCTTGGTAGATTGTTCTAAATATATTGTAGCTGCATTGTCATTGCCCAACAGAATTTGCTTGGCATCACTAAAAGTAATTCCCTTTACGGCATCTACAAAAATTGGAGTAGCTTCATTAACAGCATCTTCAGCAGCATTGTTCAAAATTCGGAGACCTTCATCTGCTAGGCTGCTAAGACCAACATCCCTAAGCGTTTTGTCCACTTTCTTTAACTCTTCAGGCAACAAAATCTTAACGAGGTCATTTTTGAAAAAACCATCCTTAACGGACAATTTGTTCACTTGTTTTTCAATTCCAAGATTTAGGGCATCTCTAAGTCCTTGTGCAATTTCAGCGTTGCCAATGCCAGTTGTTCCTTGTGGTAATTGGTTTACAACTTGTTGCAGTTCGGTACAGCTTATAAGCTGAAAGGCCAGAAGGCCAAGCAGTAATTTTTTCATGTTTAATAATTTATAGTTGAAGTGAAATTACTGTTATTAGTAAAACAATATGCCTTATGGAATAATATTTAAGAAAAAATTACCGTCTTATTATTATAAACCATTGTTTTTCGCGCCACATGATGCTGTACAGCCTGGGAGAGCACAATTTTTTCCAAATCCCTGCCTTTGGTAATAAAATCTTTTATGGAATGTGAATGCGATACTGTTGTAACACCTTGCTCAATTATGGGCCCCGCATCTAATTCAGCGGTTACATAATGGCTTGTTGCCCCAATAATCTTAACACCACGTTCAAAGGCTGCATGATATGGTTTGGCCCCTGCAAAGGCAGGTAAAAACGAGTGATGGATGTTGATTATTTTTTGAGGATAAACATCAATGACTTTTGAGGATAATATCTGCATGTATCGCGCCAAAACAATAAAATCTACATTGTATTCATTCAATAAATCCAGTTGCCGTTCTTCAGCAGTTTCCTTAGAGTCCTTGGTTACCGGAACGTGATAATATGGAATCTGAAATTGCTCGGCTATATAATTTAGATCCGGATGATTGCTCATGATAAAAGGAATGTCTACCAATAACTCTCCAGATTTGTATCGGCTTAGCAGGTCATAAAGACAATGGTTGTACTTAGATACAAAAACGGCCATTTTGGGCCTTACACTATCGGTATATACCCCTAATTTCATTTGATACTTTTCCTCCAGACCCTTCTTAAACTCTTTTTTAAACTCCGGTAAACGGATGTTGTCTTCAAACTCACTTTCCAATCGCATAAAAAATACACCAGCTTCCTTATCAACGTGCTGATCTAGGTAAATAATATTTCCATTTTGTTCGTGGATGAATGTTGTTACCGCTTTAATAATACCAGATTGATCCGGACAATGTATAAGTATCGTGAGTTTCATACCTCTAATTTAACGCCATAAAATTATGATATTCAAAAAAAGCAACTGAAACTAACTTTAATTTTTATAAAATTCTAACTAAAAACAATTATATGTTGCATTTTCTGTAAATTGCAAAGCAAAAACAGCTTAGTTATTGCTAATGGAACAAATAAAGGCGTATCAACCTAAAAATAAGATTAGAATTGTTACAGCGGCTTCGCTATTTGATGGTCATGATGCCGCTATCAATATCATGCGGCGTATAATTCAATCCACAGGTGTTGAGGTGATTCATTTGGGTCATGATCGGAGTGTAGCCGAGGTTGTAAATTGCGCCATCCAAGAAGATGCAAATGCTATAGCTATTACCTCATACCAAGGAGGACACAATGAGTATTTTAGGTATATGTTCGATTTGCTCAAAGAAAGAAATGCCAATCATATTAAAATTTTTGGTGGGGGCGGTGGAGTTATCCTTCCTGAAGAGATTAAGGATTTGATGAATTATGGAATAGAACGAATCTATTCTCCAGATGATGGTCGTCAAATGGGACTCCAGGGAATGATTAATGATTTGGTTGAGCGTTGTGATACGGAAGTTCCTGATTTAAAGTTGAGCAAAGGCAAAAAACTGAATGAGCTACTAATAGAAAAAGATTCAAGCGTAATAGCCCGATTAATTTCTTTGGCTGAAAATAGGCACGACCGCTTTGAGGTTTTTGAGTCTGAGATAAACAAGAAAAATGGTCATGTTCCAGTTTTGGGGATAACTGGTACAGGAGGAGCGGGAAAATCCAGTTTGGTAGACGAATTGGTACGAAGGTTTTTGACCGATTTCCCCAAAAAACATATTGGAATAATTTCTGTGGACCCTTCCAAAAGAAAAACTGGAGGGGCACTGTTGGGCGATAGGATTAGAATGAATTCCATAAACAATGATCGTGTGTATATGCGTTCATTGGCTACCAGGCAATCAAACTTGGCACTTTCCAAACATGTATCCGAGGCGGCTGAGGTGCTTAAGGCAGCCAATTTTGATTTAATAATTCTTGAAACATCGGGAATAGGACAATCCGATACCGAAATCCTGGAACACAGTGATGTATCCTTGTATGTGATGACTCCTGAATTTGGAGCAGCTACACAGCTTGAAAAAATTGATATGCTGGATTTCGCCGATGTTGTTGCCATTAATAAGTTTGATAAAAGAGGCGCTTTGGATGCCTTGCGTGATGTGAAAAAGCAGTACATGCGAAATCAGGGTCTATGGGATGTTGATCAAGATGATTTGCCCATTTTTGGGACAATTGCATCCCAATTCAATGACCCGGGAATGAATAGACTTTATAAGATTGTGATGGATACTTTGGTTAAAAAAGCTGACTCAAAGTTGATTTCAAATTTTGAAGTTGCAAATGAGGTAGCTGAAAAAGTATTCGTTATTCCTCCTTCTAGAACCAGATATTTGTCAGAAATAGCCGAGAATAACAGAGCTTATGATAAAAACGTTGAGGAACAAGCGAGAGTAGCCCAAAAGTTGTTTGGCATTCATCAAACTATCCTATCTATCATTTCCGATGGGAATGAGAATGGGCATCTAATAAAATCTGGCCTTGACCATGTGATGATTCTGAAACAAGTTCAGAATGAAGAACTTCCCTTCATTAAATTGCTATTGACTCAATTTGATAAAGTGAAAATGAACCTTGACCCACACAACTGGGATTCCATTCTAAAATGGGAGCATACCATAAATAGGTATAAATCTGAACTATATTCATTTAAAGTAAGAGGTAAGGAAGTTAATATTGAAACACATACAAGATCACTTTCCCATAGCAAGATACCTAAGGTGGCGCTGCCCAAGTATAAAGCTTGGGGAGACATTCTTAAGTGGATTTTGCAAGAGAACGTTCCGGGTGAATTCCCATATACTTCCGGTTTATATCCTTTTAAAAGAGTTGGGGAAGACCCAACGCGAATGTTTGCGGGTGAAGGCGGTCCAGAACGCACTAATAGGCGTTTTCATTACGTGAGTCTGGATATGCCCGCCAAGCGGCTTTCAACAGCGTTTGATTCCGTAACGCTGTACGGAAATGACCCAGACCATAGACCAGATATTTATGGAAAAATAGGAAATGCTGGAGTATCAATTTGTTGTTTGGACGATGCTAAAAAATTATATTCTGGTTTTGATTTAAGTGATCCAATGACTTCCGTAAGCATGACTATCAATGGCCCCGCACCGATGTTATTGGCATTTTTCATGAATACCGCTATTGACCAAAATTGTGAAAAATATATCAAGGAAAAAGGGATAGAGCAGGAGGTGGAGCAGAAGATTTTATCAATATACAAAAAGAAAAAAAGTAAAAGACCTCGTTATTATGGAGAACTTCCGAATGGAAACGACGGCTTAGGGTTAATGCTTTTAGGGGTTACAGGCGACCAAGTTTTACCTAAAAAAGTATATGAAGAAATCAAGATAAATACCTTGAAGCAGGTTCGAGGTACAGTGCAGGCTGATATTTTAAAAGAGGACCAAGCACAAAATACGTGTATTTTTTCTACGGAGTTTGCACTACGCCTTATGGGAGATGTGCAGGCATATTTTATTGAAAACGAGGTGCGTAATTTTTACTCGGTTTCCATATCAGGATATCATATTGCAGAGGCCGGAGCTAACCCAATTACGCAATTGGCGTTTACATTGTCCAATGGTTTTACTTATGTAGAGTATTATTTGAGCAGAGGAATGGACATTGATAAGTTTGGTCCAAACCTTTCGTTCTTTTTTTCAAATGGGGTTGACCCAGAATATGCGGTAATAGGTAGAGTGGCTAGAAGGATTTGGGCTAAGGCAATGAAAGAAAAGTATGGGGCAAATTCGCGCGCCCAAATGTTAAAGTACCATATACAGACTTCGGGGAGAAGTTTACATGCTCAGGAAATTGACTTCAACGACATCCGTACCACCTTACAGGCACTGTATGCTATTTATGATAATTGCAATTCCTTGCACACGAATGCATATGATGAAGCCATTACCACACCAACGGAGGAATCTGTACGAAGGGCAATGGCTATACAGTTGATTATTAATAAGGAATTGGGGTTGGCCAAAAATGAAAACCCATTGCAAGGTTCGTTTATAATTGAGGAATTAACGGATTTGGTTGAGGAAGCGGTTTTGGTGGAGTTTGATAGAATTACGGAAAGGGGAGGAGTACTTGGAGCAATGGAAACCATGTACCAACGTTCTAAAATTCAGGAAGAAAGCTTGCATTATGAGACCTTGAAGCATTCCGGTAAATATCCCATTGTTGGTGTTAATACTTTTTTGAGTTCCAAGGGTTCGCCAACTATTTTGCCAACGGAGGTTATTAGAGCTGCAGACAAAGAGAAGAAAAATCAAATTGAAACCTTGCAAAATTTACATAGTAGAAACGAGTCCGATACGGAAATTCAATTGTTGGAGCTTCAACGAACAGCTATCAACAATGAAAATCTCTTTGAGAAATTAATGGAAGTCACAAAATATTGCTCATTGGGTCAAATCACAAATGCATTGTTTCAAGTTGGAGGTCAGTACAGGAGAAATATGTAGATTTTCTAATGGGAAAATAGGCTAGTCATTTCCGTTTTGAAGAGACTTTCTCCATTTCTTAAAGGAACCCCTAAACGTTTTGATTTCTTTTCGTAAAAGATTCAAGTATTCTTTTTCTTTGATACCATCCCTCTCTAAACCATTGCAATAAGCCAAAATGTTTCGGGTCATGATATTTATAAAGGTCATGCTTTTCATTCGAACAGAATACGAATTGCTGAGTGCAGCAAGTTCCACCTCTTTGGTAATAAGCACGGCATCTGTCATCAAGGATTGGGTAATGTCATCTCGAAAGCTGTCAATTTTACGCAAGGAAATTATTTCCTTATTATAAGCAAAATAGTTAGCTACAGCTTCGCTCAAATCTCGCAAAGCCAATGATTTACGGTATACACCTAGAGAATTTAAGGAATTTCTCTTCATTTTGTTTTAAAGCAATTTGTAACTATAAAATTACATATGAAAAAGATAATGTAACTTTGGTTTAAAAAGTAGATTTATGTATCTGCTTTTGAATATAAGGTATTATTTGATTTTTCTTTGGATATGAAGATAGATGAGTTAAACTGGGAAATTCTTGGTTGTTTACAGCAAAATGCAAGGGAGTCTTTTGCCAATATAGGACGCAAAGTGGGGTTGACGCCTCCAGCTGTTGCGGAACGGGTAAAAAAGATGGAAGACCTTGGAATAATAGAAGGATACCAAACCAGTGTTTCGTATACTTTGGCTGGGCATCAATTAAAGGCAATAATCATGTTGCGGGCGTTTATGGGTAAACTGAAGCCGTTTCTCAGTAAAGTAGAATCCTTTCAGGAAGTAATTAATTGTTATCGTATCACAGGTAATGAAAATATTATTATGGAGGTGGTACTCAAAGATCAATCACATTTAGAAAAGTTTATTGATGAACTAATTAGCTATGGCGAATGCAGAACCCATATTGTGCTTTCCAATATTGTGAACCATGCCCCTATTAAAGCAAGTAAGGTTAGCATGTAAATTTCGATTAATTTTGTAGTATCATTGGATTTTTCTTTTTGGCTAGGTTTTTGTTGAGGAACTATTATGAAAAAAATATACACTTCACTTTTTCTAATTACATTTTTGTTGCAACCTACAATTGCACAACAAATGGTCCTTAAAAAAGGAACGATTATAGAATCTTTGTCAATCAATGATTCCATTGCAGAAACTTTTTCCCTTTACCTCCCAAAAGATTTTACTACGGATAAATTTTGGCCATTGTTATTGATTATGGATTTGGAGGGTAAGCCAAAACAGACAATTTCCATGTTTGTGCAAGCTGCGGAGAAAGAAGGTTATGTGCTTGCGGCTCCTTCGGTAAAGGATAGTATTTCGTTAACGGACAACATGGTAAACACAAGCAACGCATTTCGGAAAATTATCGAAATTCTGCCCATTCATAAAGATAGGGTATATGCGGGTGGAATAGATTCTGGAGCTCGTTTAGCTAGTCTGGTCCCAATTTTTATTAGAAATGTAAATGGGGTTGTATCCGTTAATGAGTCAATGGCGAACACGGATTTATTGAACAGTAAACGTACTTTTCATTTTATTGGAATTGTTGGAAAGAGAAATTTCAACTATATAGAAATGCTTAACCTGGAAAAGGTTTTGGATAGATTTCGGTATCCCAATCAAGTTTTGTTGGATGAGAATGATGGCAAATGGCCAAATCAGAGTTATTTTAAAAAAGCTTTGCAATTGTTCACTTTAGCTGCAATGGGAAGGAAGTTTGTTGCCAAAGATTCCAGTTATATCGAAAATGCGTTTAAAGAGGACATTGCCAAGGTGAATAGGTTCAAAAACTCAGGAAGATTATTGTTGGCAGAACAATATATGGCTGAAATGATGTCGATTTACAGTGTACATAAAAACATGGATTCCTTAAGACAGGTACAAAAAGAGCTAAGAAAAAATAAAGTTTTTAGAGGAATGAAAAGAGCAGAAAGCGCGGCTTTTTTCAAAGAATCCCTGTTGAAGGAAGATTATCAATATTACATAGAGGAGGATGTCATCACCCATAATTTCAATAATTTAGGTTGGTGGAATTATCAAATGGCCGAGATACAAAAGTTTATCTCTGGAGTTAATCCCAATGAAAAGGAGATGGGTTACAGATTGCTTGGTTATGTAAACGCTTTAGCAGAAGACAATATTGAAATTGAGCTATCGGAGCCAGTAATAGATGAGGATGCCTTGGCATTTTTGTATATGTTAAAAACGATATTGGAACCGGATAATTTTGAATTTTATTTAAAAATAATATCCCTAAGTTCTAAAAATGAGGACTACGGAACCGCATTATTTTACTTGGAAGAAGCGCTAAAGAAAGGTTTTAATGATACGGATAAACTATACGGTTTGGAGGATACCGCTTTGTTGCGGATAACACCAAAATTCAACAAGTTGGTTTCCCAATATTTAAAGGATGCGCGTTACGAGATTATTGAAGAATAAGTTTTGGAACAGTATTTAAATCCCAATCAATAACAAGCCCACCAGCAAGCGACTCTGCAATCTCTTTTCCATAAAGGTGCTCACATAAATAGAGGGCAGCTTCAAAGCTTTTAGCCCCACCAGCAGAAGTAATAAATTTACCATCATGTACAAAAAGTACGCTATCCTTGACCCTCAGATGTGGAAACATGGTTTTGTAGGTGTCAATATCACTTGGAAAGGTTGTAGACACGACTTCATCTAAAAGACCAGCTTTTGCCAGTACAAAGGCTCCATCACAATGAGAAGTTACAAACAAAGCATCTTTACTCACTTTTTTGACAAAATTCAACATTATGGTATCCTTTAAATCCGTGTTTAAATGATGTTCAGCACTTGGTACTACCAGGATATCAATATCGGGAATGGAATCTTGGGTATAATCAAAGTCCGGTAGAATACGTACTCCCTCAAACGAAGTTATAGGTTCCAAAGTGTTGGCAACGGTAAACGTGTTCATGGCCTTTATTCCCTTTCGGTATTGGGTATGCTGAAAAATATCATAAGGAGCAGTAAACTCTGTGTTGTAGACACCATCCATAAGTAAAAAGGCGACATTATATTTATTGGAATCTATCTTTGGAAAAACTCTTTGCGTAGTGTCTGTTATAGTCTCATTTTTTTGACGCCCGCAGGAAACAATTAGAAGTAGAATAGTAAAAATGCAAATGTTTTTGACCATCTGTCAAGGTATTTTATTAGTGATGCAATAGCTAAGGTACCATTATGAACGATTTCTACTATTTTTATGGAAAAGATTTTCAATATGAAATATGTATTTGGTGTGATGTTGTTTTTGATAGTTGGCTGTAAATCTGATAAAAAATACCACACTTCTACTGTTGATAAGGTTCAAATTGAATCGAAGGCAATACAAGAAATATTATTGTTTCAGCGAGAACTGAATGAAACTTTTAAAAACCCTGATACATCACCGTTACCAGATAAATATCGAAAAAATTTTGAAGGGCTTGACTTTTTTGAACCGGATAGCACTTATATGGTAAGAGCAAGATTTGAACGAACGCCTGATGCGGTTCCTTTTTTGATGGGCACCACCACCGAAGAAAAGAGGAGGGAAGTAGTATATGGTATTGCCTATTTTGAATTGAATGGGGCGAAACATAAACTTGAAATTTACCAAAGCCTCGATTTGATGGACCAAGAGGAATATAAAGACTATTTATTTCTTCCTTTTTTAGATGAAACAAATGGAACTGAAACTTATGGGGGAGGACGTTATATCGATTTAACAATTCATGATAAGGATACCATTATCATTGACTTTAACAAGGCCTATAATCCCTATTGTGTGTATAATAAAAAGTACTCCTGCCCTCTAGTGCCAAGGCAAAATTATTTGAGAACTAATATGAGAGCAGGAGTGAAAGACTTCAAAAAGGACTAAAAAAGCCTTAATCCCTAAGGAGTAAGGCTTTCTATTAGCATTAAAATGTATTTTTTGGGTCTAGAAAGAGAAAATGGCGGCAATCAAGAAGGAAGATTGGCTATTTGTAAAACCTCCGTCACCATCATTGTAGGGTTCAAAATCATTGCCCCAGCTATCCAAACGAACTTCTGGTTTGATGATTAGGTTGTCTTTTGTGAAGCTACCAGTAAGTGTCAACCCAAGAACGTTTGAATCATCAGTAGCCGCATCATCAGTAAACGTCACATACTCCCCACGTAACCCTATAGCAAAACTATCAGAGGTGGACAACTGTGGGTAAATGGCTGCACCGTAAAAACCGGTACCGGCTTCTGAGTTATCGTTATAAGCTGCATTGATTCCAAAGAAAAAGTCCTCAGAAAGGTCGAACCCACCAGTGTAGTCTACTTCGAATCCTAGACCACCATTTTTACCACTGTCATAGTAAAGGTTTAGGTATTGCCCATAAAAACCAAGTTGACCTCCCAAAGAATATTCACCTGTACCACTAATGTCATTGGTATCCCATGGATTCATCACACCAAGCATTAAGCTTACATCATCAGACAAGGTAAAATCTGCTTTTACACCCAAATGTGAAAAAGGTCCATTGGAAAATAAGTAAGAGACACTGTAGTTAAAGTTTGCTTGGGGAGCTATTACCTCATAACCCAAGAATGTATTAAAGCGACCCATTGTTAAAGTAGTACCTTCAGATACATTCCAGTATACATATGCTTGGTTAATGATACCGTTCAATACATCATTTTCAAAAGTGGCTTCAGTACCTCTAGGTCCAAAAACTAAATCAACAACAACTCCTGTATCTCCCATATCGTAGCTACCAACTAAATTGGCCATACCCAATGCAAAACCAGTTTGGTTGGCAAATGAAGTAAAAGTTGAAGTGGTAGCTTCCCCTCCATCTTTAGTGGTCGTTCTGAAGTAAGCATCCACAGAACCGCTGATTTCCAACTTTGGAGATTCCTCTTCATCCTGTGCAAAAACAGCTGTTGATAGTAAAGCCATTGCGGCAAAAGCTAAATTTTTTATGTATTTTGTATTTATAATCGTTTTCATATCTTAATTATTTACGTGCTCTTACTTAAGAGCTTTAATTTGTTTTTTAATTGAGTTTTGTAATTTGAAAAGGTTATATAACGGAGCGTTCTGCCAAACGCTCCGTTTCCTTTTTATTTATTAGTGTTGATTCATTCTAAAGTCTGCATAGGCATCCATTCCATGTTCGTGGATGTCCAGACCTTCCAATTCTTCTTTTTCGGAGACTCGTAGTCCAGATACTTTCTTGATGGTAAAGAGTATGATAAATGCTGTTATGGAACAAAACGTAGCTGCTGCTCCAACACCTGCCAACTGCACCAAGAACTGGTCAAAACTGGCCAAGCTTCCAAAAATACCTACGGCCAAAGTACCCCAAATACCGCAAATCAAGTGAACGGCTACTGCTCCAACAGGATCGTCCAACTTTAATTTGTCTATAAGAGCTACACCAGCTACGATAATGATACCGGCCAATAATCCGATGATAACAGCCTCGTTTGGAGACATTTGATCAGCACCAGCTGTAATACCTACCAAACCACCTAAGATTCCGTTTAAGAACATAGTTAGGTCGTAGTTTTTATATGCCAATAAAGAAGTTAAGAAAGCGGAAACACCACCGGCTGCTGCAGCCAAGGAAGTTGTTACCAATACCAGAGAAGTTAGTTCTGGGTCTGCTGAAAGAACAGATCCTCCATTAAATCCAAACCATCCCAACCAAAGTATCAAAACACCTGCTGCGGCAAATGGTAGACTATGCCCTGGAATAGCTTTTGGCTTTCCATCTTCGCCGAATTTACCAATTCTAGCCCCAAGAAGGAAAATCGCAATCAATGCACCCCATCCACCAACGGAATGAACCAAAGTGGAACCTGCAAAGTCATAAAACCCTTCAGCTGAACCATAAGAAAGTGATGAAAGGAATCCACCACCCCATTGCCATGAACCTACAATTGGATATACCAATCCTACGTAAACTATGGTGAAAATCATAAATCCACCAAGTTTAATACGTTCTGCAACTGCTCCAGATACAATTGTAGCTGCCGTTGCGGCAAACATTCCTTGGAATAAGAAATCTGTCCACCAAGTATATCCTCCATCTGCATAATCAGGAGTCATACCACCTTCAGGTGCTGCAATTCCAAAACCTGCAAACTTGAGAAAGCCCATATCCCCATCTTCAAAACCTGGGTACATTAGGTTAAATCCGCCTACATAATAAAGTAGTAAGCCTACACATATAATAAATACATTCTTAAATAAAATATTAACGGTATTCTTTTGTCTGGTGAGACCGATCTCCAAAAAAGAGAAACCTAAGTGCATGAAAAACACTAGTCCGGTACAAATCATCATCCAAACATTATTCGCTGTAAATAATCCTGCGTCCATATCTTTAAATATTGTTAGTTATTTTGGTTTTTAGTTAATTCCAGCGCTTCCGCTTTCTTTGGTTCTAATTCTATAAGCTTCAATCACATCAGATACGAAGATTTTTCCATCTCCGACATTGCCTGTTGCTGCTGTATCAACCAAGGTATCAACAGTTTTTTCTAAGAAGTCATCAGATACCACTATGACCAAATACCTTCTTTGTATATCTGAGGTACTGTAAGAGATACCACGATACACATGTCCTTGTTTTTCATTTCCAACTCCAGTTACATCCCAGTAACTAAAGAAGTTGACCTCAATTTCATGAAGTGCTTTTTTCACCTCATCAAATTTGGATTTCCTAATAATTGCCTCGACTTTTTTCATAATTAAGTAGTTAATTGATATGCCAAATATATGTTAAATCATCAAAGACCATCTATAATTAGAGGTAGTGGTCCAAATTTTTATGTTTATATAAAAAATACCCCTATAATTTTAGGGGTATATTATTTTGAATGCAGTTTTATTAATTATTTGATGATTTTTCCTTAACATAACAATCAAAAAATCGATGTTTTTAACAGAAAACATGAATTTTTATAAAATATGTTCAGATATTAACAAAAAGAAGTAGTAAAAATGAATTTTATAACTAATCCACTAGTTTTGAAAGCCATAAACCAAAAGCGATGGCTAAAACCCCAACAGCAATACTGGCAATTGTATACATAGAAAAGTTGAACAAGTCGCTATTTTTGAGCAAACTATGTTTTTCAAAAGCAAATGAGGAGTATGTTGTAAATCCTCCACAAAACCCAGTGGCAAGAAATAAAGTGGTGTTTGTTGAAAGAAAATTACTTCTTGAAGAGAGTCCCAAGATAACTCCAATTAAAAGACATCCTATAATGTTTACCAAGAAAGTGCCTAAAAAGAAATTTTGAAGTGTAGTATTCAGGGGTTTGGAAATTGCGTAACGAAGTACGCTACCGAACCCACCACCTAAAAAAACAAGAAAAACCTGTTTCATACCCAAAGGTACAAACTATACCGCTTTCTTGTATTCGGTTTCGGAAGACTGTTGTTGGGGGAATAATTTTGTAATTGAAGTCTCCGAAATTTTTTGAATTGGTTGTTTAAACTTTTCACTAGCACCATTAACACTGAAAATCAACAAAATTGCGTTGATAGCTAGCAAAACGAATAAAAGGGTGAAAAATGTTACCATTGCATTTACTAAACTAATGTTAAACAAAAGTACGTCTTTTCCTATAGTATACGAGTTGCTCTCTGATTAAAGTTGTAAAACTGTTAATTTTTGTGGCGTAGCCAATATTCTTGTTAATTTTTAAGAAAGTGTTTAATAATAAATAATATTATTATGAATGTGGCAAAGGAAATTAAAACCCATTTAACCCCTTTATAATTTTTTTTATGTGTCTTTTTATCCCTTTTATATGTTGAAACTATAACTCCTATAAACACAACTACAAAAAGAGCAGTAAAAATTAACTGTCCGGTGCTGAACATATTTTATATTTTTACGCAAAGCTAAATCAAATCATATTCAATGGAAAGTAAAATAAAGGCAGTAGAGCTGTTTCATAATTCTTTTGGCTTGGGAGTGCTGCATAAACCCAAGGCTAATTTAGGTGAGTCCAAGAATGCATTAAGGTTTAATTTAATGGATGAAGAAAATAAAGAATACCTAGAAGCTGCAACAAACAATGATTTGGTGGAAGTTGCAGATGCTTTGGGAGATATGCTCTATATTCTTTGCGGTACCATATTGGAGCATGGCATGCAATATAAAATAGAAGAAGTGTTTGCTGAAATACAACGAAGCAACATGAGCAAGTTGGACGAAAATGGAAAACCTATTTATAGGGAAGATGGAAAAGTGCTAAAAGGCCCCAACTATTTTAAACCCGATATACAAGGAGTTTTGGATAAATAAAAAAGTGCCTAAAAGGCACTTTTTTTTAACTATACTTTGTATCTCCAACCAAACGTATCCGCTACTCGGTTGTACTGAATATCCGTTATTCGCTTTTTAAGAAGGGAAGCGTAGCTATTCTGCAATTCAGGTAGATCATAATCTGTATCCTTATAGCCAAAAGCTGAAATAGGGGAGATTACTGCGGCTGTTCCGGCACCGAACATTTCTTTTAATTCACCTGTTTTGGCAGCCTCAACAACTTCATGCACGGAAATTTTTCGAACTTCAGTAGCTATACCTTCTTCGTTGGCAATATCCAAAATACTTTTTCGTGTTATGCCATCAAGGATTCTATCGCTGGTTGGGCCTGTGATCAAAGTATCATTTATTCGAACAAAAACGTTCATTGCCCCAGCTTCTTCTATATATTCATGCGAATTATCATCAGTCCAAATAACCTGATTGTATCCTTTTTCTATGGCTAATTGTGTTGGATAAAATTGTCCGGCATAATTTCCACCAGCTTTAGCATAACCAACCCCACCATTTGCTGCTCTTGAATAATTTTCTTCAATTAATACTTTTACTTTTCCGGAAAAATACGCACCGGAAGGAGCAGTACATATAATAAATTTATATTCATCTGCTGGTGAAGCGTGAAAACCTGTTCCGGAAGCAAACATAAATGGACGAATGTATAAAGAGCTGCCTGGGTTTTGTGGAATCCAATCCTTATCCAATTGTAAAAGCGTGGTAAGTCCTTCCATAAAATACTCTTCAGGAAGTTCAGGTATGGCCAACCTTTTTGCAGATTTGTTCAAACGCTTAAAGTTTTCCAAAGGTCTGAACAACCATGCATCCCCTGCCTCATCCTTGTAGGCTTTCATTCCTTCAAAAATAGATTGTCCGTAATGAAATATTTTCGCTGAAGGATCCAGACTTAGGGGTTGATACGGGACAACTTTAGGTGCTTCCCATTTCCCATTTCTATAATCACATACAAGCATATGGTCGCTGTAGACACTTCCAAATGAAAGATTGTCAAAATCAACATCCTGTATTTTGGAAGTTTTCGCTTTTTCTACTACCAAAGTGTTTGTCATTGTTCCCATGCTAAAAAGAATTTGAACAGATAAAATTAGCTAATTATCCTAAGTTTTTAATGTTTTATTAATTTTAAATCATGTAATTCGTAAGTACAATCTTTATTTTTTTTAATTATGAAAACATTTAACATTTTAGCTGCCATATTCTTACTCTTTCAAATACAGACATACGGACAGAATGGTAGTTATGAAACTTATGGAGAGCCGTTTGAGAAAGCAACACATGTTGCTCAATATGAAGAAGTCTTGAATACAATCAATATAAAAGATACCGTTGCTACCCAATTTTCCGGAACTATTGTAGAAGTATGTCAGGCCAAAGGTTGTTGGATGAAGGTAAATTTAGACCAAGGCGAGCAGGTTTTTGTAAAATTTAAGGACTATGGTTTCTTTGTTCCTACTAATGTGGCCAATAGTAAAGTAGTTCTTAATGGTATTGCGTTTTCAGAGAAAGTTTCCATTGAAGAACAAAAACATTATGCGGAAGATTCAGGAAAATCAAAGGAAGAAATCTCAAAAATTAAGGCTCCAAAACGTACCCTTCAATTTGAAGCTTCGGGTGTTTTAATTGCCAAGTGATTTGAAGCGAAGAATTATAACAACGGGGGACGGTTCCAAAACAATTCAGATTGAGGATTGGGATGAACAATATCATTCCAAACACGGAGCTATACAAGAAGCATATCACGTTTTTATAGAACACGGACTCCGATTATTTACAAATACCAAAATCAATATTTTAGAAATAGGGTTTGGAACGGGTCTAAATGCCCTAATTACCTTTTTGGAAAGCGAGAAACTTTATCTTAAGATAAATTATACTGGAGTGGAGGCGTACCCGGTTGCCGCTGAGGAAGTGAATCAATTAAATTATATTTCGCAGCTTGAAACAGAGGTTTACCAAAAATATTTTGATGAAATGCATGCATCACCTTGGGAGAAGGAGGTTCAAATCGCAAAAACTTTTCAGCTTCTAAAGCAGAACAAGGATTTTAGGTCGATAAATGACATAAATCTGTTCAACCTTATTTATTTTGATGCTTTTGGTGCACGGGTACAACCAGAATTATGGACAGAAGAGGTATTTTTAAAAATGTATGAAGCATTACAAGTAAAAGGAGTTTTGGTGACCTATTCTGCCAAAGGTAGCGTTCGCAGGGCTTTACAAGCTGTCGGCTTTATTGTGGAACGCCTACCAGGACCACCTGGAAAACGGGAAATGCTTAGAGCCATCAAAGCTTAGGTCTTTGCAAATTTCATGTTAATTGGTACTGGGATTTTATGATAAATTTGTTTAAAGTTTAAACATTTGTGTTAAACCTAAATTAATGCCTCAAAAACAGAGAGTTAAACCATTAAGTTTGTTTCAAAATAACAATATGAAGGTATTGATTACTGGAGCCACTGGTTTAGTTGGAAATGCTATTGTTGAGGTGTTACACGATAAAGGTATTGCAGTTAATTACCTTACCACTCGAAAGACAAAAATAGTTTCTTCCGAAGATTTCCAAGGGTTTTATTGGAATCCTGCCAAGGGTGAAATAGACTTAGCTTGTTTTGAGAATGTTTCGGCTATTATTAATCTGGCCGGAGCAAGCATTGCTAAACGTTGGACAGAAGAATACAAGAAAAAGGTACTTTCAAGTAGAATAGACAGTCTGGAAACTTTGCACGATGCTTTAAAAGAAATCGACTCCTCAAAAATCAAGACTTTTGTTTCAGCATCGGCCATTGGAATTTATCCAGATTCCCTTCTTACCTTTTATGATGAAAATGAAACTGCCGTTGATGATAGTTTTTTAGGTAAAGTGGTCAGTGATTGGGAGGCTAAAATAGATGCGTTAAATACATTTAATTTTAATGTTTCTAAACTTAGGGTGGGAATTGTTATGTCTGCCCAGGGAGGAGCATTGCCCAAAATGGCCAAACCTATACAAAATTATGTGGGCGCAGCTTTTGGAAGCGGAAACCAATGGCAATCTTGGATTCACATTGAAGATTTGGCACAAATGTTCGTCTTTATAATTGAAAAAGGCCTTGATGGTACATTTAATGGTGTGGCCCCAAACCCAGTAACCAACTCCAAGATGACAAAAGTGTTGGCTAGAGTCCTGAATAGACCACTAGTACTGCCCAATATTCCAAAATTTGTTATGCAGTTTGTTCTGGGCGAAATGTCCTATTTGCTCTTTGCAAGTCAGCGCGTAAGTTGTAAACGCATTGAGGAAAAAGGGTTTAACTTTCAGCACCCTAACATTGGTGCTGCCCTTGAACAGTTATATCTTTCTAATGATGAGCATAGCCATTCCAAGGCCACTTCCTTAAACAAGGAGTTTGTGTAAGCTTTTAAGTTACTTATGAAATTAGAATCCGCCCCAGGCGGATTTTTTTATGATTTGTGGTGACATTTTGACATTTTTAGACAATTGGCAGTACTTTTGCCATTTTACAAAAGGAAATAAAATCAAGTTATATGAGCAAGAAAAGTAAGGTTGAGGAAATGGAAGCGGAACTTAATGATTCGCAGACGATGGAAAGTCCTGAACTGAGCGATGAAAATACAGATGTTGAGGAAAATGAAATGTCTGTAGAAGACCAATTGCGTGAGGATGTGGCAAAGGAAAAGGATAAGTTTCTAAGGCTTTTTGCAGAATTTGAGAACTTTAAGAAAAGAACTTCAAAGGAACGTATGGAGCTTTTTAAAACAGCTGGGCAAGAGGTGATAGTTTCTCTTTTACCCGTTTTGGACGATTTTGACAGAGCGTTGAAGGAAATTTCAAAATCCAAGGATAAAGAAATGGTCAAAGGGGTAGAGCTGATTAACAATAAACTAAAAGAAACCCTTAAAGGTAAAGGACTAGAGGAGGTTGAGGTAGGAGCAGGAGATGTTTTTGATGCTGAAGTACATGATGCCATTACCCAAATTCCAGCGCCCAATAAAAAATTAAAAGGAAAAATAATAGATGTGGTCGAAAAAGGCTTCAAACTTGGAGACCGCATTATTCGACACCCAAAAGTGGTGGTTGGTAACTAACTATATATGAAGGAGGATTTTTACGAAATATTAGGTATTTCCAAAGGCGCATCAGCTGCAGAAATTAAAAAGGCGTACAGGAAAAAGGCAATAGAATTTCATCCGGATAAAAACGCTGGAGATGCCAAAGCTGAAGAAATGTTTAAAAAAGCAGCAGAAGCTTATGAAATCCTGAGCGATCCAGATAAACGTGCCAAATACGATCAATTTGGCCATGCTGCTTTTGAAGGCGGCAATGGCTTTGGCGGTGGCGGTATGAATATGGATGATATCTTCAGTCAATTTGGGGATATTTTTGGGAGTGCTTTTGGTGGTGGTGGTTTTAGCGGCTTTGGTGGTTTTGGCGGCGGACAACGCCGAGTAAAGGGAAGTAACCTTCGGATTCGAGTAAAATTGACTTTGGAAGAAGTTGCAAATGGTGTTGAGAAAAAAGTAAAGGTTAGAAGAAAAGTACAGGCAGATGGCGTAACCTATAAAACATGTCCTACATGTAACGGTAGCGGTCAAGTCACAAAAATTGCCAATACAATTTTAGGCAGAATGCAAACCTCTGCAACATGTAGTACTTGTGGAGGAGCTGGACAAACTATCGACAAAAGACCAAGTGGCGCAGATGCACAGGGGCTTAAAGTAGAAGAAGAAACCGTTTCCATAAAAATTCCACCAGGGGTGGAAGAGGGGATGCAGTTAAAAGTTACCGGAAAAGGTAACGGAGCACCAGGAGATGGAATTCCAGGAGACCTATTGGTGGCCATTGAAACTATAGAGCATGATTCCCTCAAAAGAGAAGGGGATAATCTACATTACGATCTCTATATTAGTTTTTCAGAGGCTGTTTTAGGAAGTTCAAAAGAGATAGATGCCGTAAGTGGAAAAGTGAGGATAAAGTTGGAACCGGGAATCCAGTCAGGAAAAATTTTAAGGTTACGTGGAAAGGGAATTTCAAGTATCAATGGGTATGGCAGTGGAGATTTGTTGGTTCATGTGAATGTTTGGACTCCTAAAGAATTGAATAGGGAACAGAAAGAATTCTTTGAGCGCATGCAAAATGATGAAAATTTTGTACCAAAACCGGAAAAATCTGATAAATCGTTTTTTGAGAAGGTAAAAGATATGTTCTCCTAACGATTAAAGCTTTCTGTTTAAATAAAAAACGTATATTTGAAGCTGATGTTGGGCAACTGACATCTAATTTTCTTTTTCATAGCAATTTTTTTCCCATCCTTAGATTTTTTTAAGGGTGGGTTTTGTTTTTTTGGATACCCTTGTCTTTTTGCTCAAATACATATCTTTGAAAAAATTGTTTAAATGGATAACATCCTTGTTGCCAAAAATGTTTCCAAATCCTATGGAGACTATAAAGCATTGAGCAACATTTCGCTTGAAATACCCAAAAACTGCATTTACGGACTTTTAGGACCCAATGGGGCCGGAAAAACCACCTTTATTAGAATAATAAATCAAATCACCTATCAAGATTCTGGAGAGATTTTGTTTAATGGTAGCCCTCTTATGCCAGAACATATTTCGATGATTGGTTATTTGCCAGAAGAGAGAGGACTTTACAAAAGCATGAAAGTTGGAGAGCAAGCATTGTACCTTGCACAACTTAAAGGGCTTTCTAAAAATGATGCAAAAAAACGATTAAAGTATTGGTTTGACAGATTGGACATAGGGGATTGGTGGAACAAAAAAATCCAGGAACTTTCCAAAGGAATGGCGCAAAAAATCCAGTTTATAGTAACTGTTCTCCATGAACCCAAACTATTGATTTTTGATGAGCCCTTTAGTGGTTTCGACCCTATAAATGCCAACATTATTAAAGATGAGATTCTTCAATTGAAAGAAAAAGGAACTTCAATCATATTTTCAACGCATCGAATGGAGTCTGTGGAAGAATTATGTGAATATATCGCCTTGATTCATAAATCGGAAAAAATACTGGATGGTAAACTATCCGATATAAAAAAGGCATATAAGAACAATATTTTTAGCGTTGGATTGGAGACGGAATTGAATGGAGATACCTTTATGAAAACCTTAGAAGAAAAGTATCATATACTTTCATCAAAATTTGATGCTAAAGAAAACCAATTGGATTTCACTGTCCAATTGCCATCCAATACTACTACAGATATATTATCGGAACTTTCACGCCAAGCAAATATCAACCGCTTTGAAGAAACGATACCCTCGGCCAATGATATTTTTATTCAAACCGTAAATAATAAAGAGAATGACAGGTAAGCTGGGGTTGATTATAAAACGGGAGTACCTGGCAAAGGTGAGAAACAAGTCATTTATAATAATGACAATTCTAAGCCCTTTGTTAATTGTGGGAATGATTGTTTTGATTGCCTACCTGATTAGAATTAATGACAGTGAAAAGCGAGTGATTTCGGTCCTGAATGAAAGTGAGTTTTTGGATCACCAATTTAAGACCTCACAAAGTATGTCGTTTGTGCGTTTTCAAAACCTTTCTTTACAGGAAGCCAAGGACTCAACTAGTTCGTTGGGGTATTATGGTCTACTTTACATTCCAAAGGGAGCTAGTTTGGAACAGGCATCAAAATCAGCATTTTTGTATACCAAGGATAATCCGAATACCAATGTTACACAGAGACTTGAAAGTGTTTTTCAAACCCAATTACGGCAAAAAAAACTGTCCAGACTAGGAGTGTCCTCTACACAGTTTCAAGATATTGAAGAGCCTTTTGAAATAAATCTGGCCACATTTGAAGGTGAGAAAAGTGTAAAAGGAATAAATGAGATTAAAGCGTTTATCGGGGGAGGATTTGGTTATGCCATTATGATGTTCATTATTATTTATGGAGGTTTTGTAATGCGCAGTGTTATCGAAGAAAAAACCAGTAGGATTATTGAAGTAATCATTTCTTCCGTGAAACCATTTCAATTAATGTTAGGTAAAATAATTGGCACATCTTTGGCTGGAATCACCCAATTTACAATTTGGATTATCTCAGCATCACTTCTATTGTTTTTGGTGGTATTGTTTTTAGATATTGATTTAAGTGCTATAGCAGCCGAAACTTCAATCGCACCCGAAACAATCGGCGGCATGGAGCAATTTCCCGTTTCTTCAAACAGTGAAATGATGCTTTACGCAAAGGAAATTTTAAATATTCCATGGATACTTTTAATCAGTTCCTTTTTGATATATTTTATTTTAGGGTATTTGATTTATAGTTCAATTTATGCGGCTATTGGAGCGGCAGTGGATAATGAAACAGATACACAGCAATTTATTTTTCCAATAATACTGCCGTTAATGTTGGCTATCTATGTAGGGTTCTTTTCCGTTTTCAGTAATCCGCATGGACCAATTGCGGTCGGATTCTCACTGTTTCCACTTACTTCTCCTATTGTTATGCTTATGAGATTGCCAGGCGGAATTGGCGAAGGAGGTGTACCTTTGTGGCAATTAATACTGTCCATTGTTCTCCTGATTGGAACATT
The DNA here is from genome assembly GCF_001413955.1 of Flagellimonas eckloniae. Lineage (NCBI taxonomy): Bacteria > Pseudomonadati > Bacteroidota > Flavobacteriia > Flavobacteriales > Flavobacteriaceae > Flagellimonas > Flagellimonas eckloniae. Next base: position 4,064,867 of record NZ_LCTZ01000002.1, read on the forward strand.
TTTGGGAATTGTATGGTTAGCGGCCAAGATTTATAGAGTAGGCATATTAATGTATGGAAAAAGGCCTACATATAGGGAATTGTTCAGGTGGTTGAAATATTAGGTTAATTATAATGCAAGAAGAAGGCAACGAAATAAAAGAAATCATTCAAGAAGATATTTGGGGCTCTGTCAAGGAATTCCTAAATCTGGGATTTCATTTAGGGGAAGGAGAAAAATCCATACACCTAACCGTTGGCTTGTTGTTGCTTTTGACCGTTGCTTTCATTGTTACCAAGTTTGTATTAAAATGGCTTAGACACCTGTTGACTAGAAAAATGGAACAGGAGGATAAACTAAAATTCTCCAGTGTTTTCAAATTCATCAACTACGTAATATATGTGGTTGTGGTATTGGTGACCCTTAGTGCTGCGGGAATTGATATCACATTAATTATTACAGCCTCTGCGGCCTTGTTCGTGGGGTTAGGGCTTGCACTTCAGGAATTGTTCCAAGACATTCTTGGAGGGATTTTCATTATCGTGGACAAATCTTTACAAGTTGGAGATATTGTTGAGGTTGATGGGAAAGTGGGCAAAGTTTTTGAAATAAAACTACGAACTACCCGGGCGCTTACTCGCGATGATAAGGTAATCATTATTCCCAATCATAAGTTTATAAGCGATATTGTCCATAACTACACCCAAAACCATAAGACTACACGTGAGAAGGTAAGTGTTGGAGTTGCCTATGGTAGCGATGTTACATTGGTTACACAACTTTTGGAACAAGTTGCTGATGAAGAGAAACAAGTACTTAAAAAACCTAAACCATTTGTCCTTTTTGACGATTTTGGAGATTCTGCGCTGCTTTTTTCACTTCATTTTTTTACCAATGACAGTTTTGGTGATCCTAAAATAAAAAGTAATATACGTTACGCCATAAATACCAAGTTCATAGAAAATAACGTTAGCATTCCATTCCCACAAAGGGATGTTCATATAATCCAGCAAAAACCTCAAGAAAATAAAAACTTCGACTCGTAATACTACAAACTGGATTTTTGGATTTTTCCTGGGGATATTTTTCTGCTGCTCAGGATTCGGTCAGAGTTCTGACATATTTAGATTGGAATATCTCAATATTCCTGAAAACGATACCGGCATTAAAACACAACGCTACAGGTTTTTGTTTAATCTTCCTATAAAATTAAATGAGAAAAAGGACTATCTAATAACGGGTATGGAGTACAATAAACTTGATATTGGTTATTCACAAGATTTTCCTTTTGATAGAAGTGAATTGATTCGGTTTCATGTAGTTGATTTAAACGTGGGTTTTATAACCAAGTGGAACGAGAATTGGAATTTGGTGACCATAATAACACCAAGATTGGCCTCCAATTTTACAAGTGGAACCATCACGGATGATTTCTTTTTTAATGCTACCGCTACATTATGGAAAGAAAAGCCCAATGCAGAGAAGCCTTTTAGAATTGTCCTTGGTCTATCTTACAACAGTACCACAGGACTACCTGTTCCTTTGCCACTGATAAGTTACTACAAAAGATTTCACCCCAAGTGGTCCTATACCCTTGGAATACCAAGATCCAATTTTAAGTATCATATTTCCAAAAAGCATACGTTTGAAATGACGATGCTATTTGATGGATATTTTATTAATATCCAAGAGAATATCGTTTTACCAGATAATCAATTAGGGTCAAAAATTTCGCTTTCCGCACTAGTTGGGGCCATTGGTTACCAATACAATATATCAAAAAGAATGTCTCTCTATGTTTTGGGAGGGCGTTCATTGGAACAGGAAGGAAAGTTAAGGAATGATAAAAGAGGTGATGTTTTTCTGTTAAATGATGAGTCAAACCTTTATCTTAGAACTGGGTTCAAGATTGGAATCTTTTAAATAATAAAGTATGTCAAAAATTTTGGTAATAGAGGATGAATCCGCCATTAGAAGGGTTTTGGTAAAAATATTGAGTGAGGAAAGCGATACCTATAATGTACAGGAAGCTGAGGATGGCCTAAAGGGTATTGAAGCAGTTAAAAAAGAAGACTTTGATTTGGTGTTGTGCGATATTAAAATGCCAAAAATGGATGGAGTTGAGGTACTTGAGGCGGCTCGGAAGATAAAACCAGAAATTCCTTTTATCATGATTTCCGGTCATGGCGATTTGGATACAGCCGTGAACACTATGCGCCTAGGGGCCTTTGACTATATATCCAAACCACCAGATTTAAACCGATTGTTGACAACGGTACGTAATGCCCTTGATCGCAAGGAATTGGAGGTTGAGAATAAAATCCTAAAAAAGAAGGTTTCCAAAAATTATGAAATGGTTGGGGAAAGTGACTCCATAGAAGTCATTAAAGATATGATAGAGAAGGTGGCTCCTACAGATGCTCGAGTTTTGATTACCGGTTCCAACGGAACAGGAAAAGAATTGGTTGCGCACTGGTTACATGAGAAAAGTCCTCGTTATTCCGCTCCATTTATAGAGGTTAATTGCGCTGCAATTCCATCAGAATTAATTGAAAGTGAACTTTTTGGACATGTTAAAGGTGCATTTACATCGGCAGTGAAGGATAGGGCAGGTAAATTTGAAGCAGCAAATAAGGGCACAATTTTTTTAGATGAGATTGGAGACATGAGCCTATCGGCCCAAGCGAAGGTTTTGAGAGCATTGCAGGAAAATAAAATTTCCAGGGTTGGTTCCGATAAAGATATTAAGGTAGATGTTAGGGTTCTGGCCGCGACCAACAAGGATTTAAAAAAGGAAATTGAAGATGGTAAGTTTCGAGAGGATCTGTATCACCGTTTGGCGGTAATTTTGATAAAGGTACCCGCATTAAATGAAAGGAGGGATGATATTCCCATATTGATTGACCATTTTTCAAAAAAAATAGCTTCAGAGCAAGGTACTTCACCAAAAGAATTTTCAAAAAAGGCAATCCAACTTTTAAAAGGATATGATTGGACAGGAAATGTTCGTGAACTCCGCAATGTTGTGGAGCGGTTAATCATATTGGGAGGCAAAGAAGTTTCTGAGGAAGATGTAAAATTATTTGCCAGTAAATAAATTAATCCAAAGAACAATCACCTAACTGCAAAAGTGCATCTTCTGCTATTGTCTTAACGCGTTGGTGATATTGTTTTTTTGGCTCTGACAAACCTACGTTCATTAATTTTAATCGAGCTTCCTCATGTATTTTTGAGATAAACGCTTGAGCCTCCTTACACGGTACTTCATTTACCACTTTGTCAAGAGAGCTTTCAAATCCAAGTAAGCAATTGTGCACATGTGTTCGTAGATGTTCGCCATGAGGCATAGGATCATCAGTTTGGTGCTCTAAGGCATCCTTGGTATTTAGAACTAATACGTTGTTACCATAGGGGCTAGAGAAATCCTGTTCAAATTCTTTGAGGACATTAATACCAATAGTCGTACTCTCCAGAGCGATATGTAAATATTTTTTGGCGTCTTTTAAAGTAGGTTCTTTTGCACCTTTTTTTAGATAGTAAAGTGCTTTTTCAAGGCTTTCAATAGTTCCTTGGCAACCACAATCTATAAAGTTGAGTCTCGTCTTTTCAATTCCATTTATGGCCTTATAAGCATAATACTTTGACATTTCAAAATCATTGGCAACAACTGCTTCCTGCATTTGATTTTTTATGTATTCAATATTGGAATTCGCGTACTCACATGCACTGCGAGATATAAAAGAAGACAGTATTAATAGACTAATTACACCTATTATAAAGACTATAAAGAGAATAATCTTATTTTTTTTCATAACGCTAGATTTGGGACTTTGCGTCTTGTTATTCTCTCTAAATTACGTTGGGGATTGGGTTAAGTTGAAAAAAAATCGATAAAGAACGATCTAAAACTATAAAACGTAAAAAGTATCGTTGAATGGTAGTTTTGTGTCGATGATTGAAAAAATGGGTAAAAAAAGGTATATTCAGTCCTATGGAAAACATAAAAATCGACCTATACAAGGCGAAAAACGCTACAAAACTTTCGGAAAAAAGCACATTTGAAAATTTTAATAGTACAGATAAGGAGCTCAAAAAGAATTTGGAGGAAATTCGAGAAGATTTGGGCAAATTTCAGGACAAGTTGTATGCCCATGGAAAATACGGTGTTTTGGTTTGCTTGCAGGGAATGGACACTTCGGGCAAGGATAGTCTTATTCGAGAGGTTTTCAAGGATTTTAATGTCAGGGGAGTGCAAGTCCACAGTTTTAAGGTACCCACTGAATTGGAATTGAAGCATGATTATCTATGGCGTCACTATATTGCATTACCTGCGAGAGGTAAGTTCAGTGTTTTTAATAGAACACATTACGAAAATGTATTGGTGACCAAAGTACATCCTTCCTATATTTTGGGTGAGAATATCCCGGGAGTTGATTCAGTTTCAGATATAAATGAAGCATTTTGGGAAAATCGATACCGACAAATCAATGATTTTGAAAGGCATATTGCCGAAAACGGCACTCTAATCTTTAAATTTTTTCTACATCTATCCAAAGAAGAACAACGACAACGATTGTTGCGAAGGTTACGGCTAAAGGAAAAAAATTGGAAATTCTCCCCAGGGGACCTAAAAGAGCGCAAATTATGGGATAAGTATCAAGAATGTTATGAAGAGGCTATTAATAAAACTTCTCAACCCCATGCACCTTGGTTTGTAATTCCGGCAGACAACAAAAAGGCAGCCAGGGTCATAGTTGCATCAATTCTATTGGAATCGTTAAAAAAACACAAAGATATTGCCGAACCAGAGCTCGAAGAAAAAATAAAAGCTAAATTAGAAAGCTTTAAACAAGAATTGGAAAAAGAAACCGAATGAGAATAGCCTTACTCCTAGCCATTTTATTGGTCAGTACCCCATTTTTTTCACAATCAGATGATGAAAAACAAATCAAGTTAATTTATGACCATGCTTTGACCAACGGCAAAGCATACGATTGGTTAAATTACCTTTCCAATCAAATTGGAGGTCGTCTTTCGGGATCCGTTCAGGCACAACAGGCAGTTGATTATACCAAAGGCCAACTTGATTCTTTAGGGTTGGATAGGGTTTGGTTACAGCCCGTTATGGTTCCAAAGTGGGTAAGGGGCACTCCTGAATTTGCTTATATAGAAACCAAACCTGGACTTACCACAAATGTTCCCATTTGTGCACTTGGAGGGTCCGTGGCAACACCGGACGGAGGTCTCAAAGCCAGTATTATTGAAGTAAAAGGAATAGAAGATCTTGAAAAACTGGGGGAAGAAAAGATAGCTGGTAAAATAGTGTTTTACAATAGACCAATGGATGCCACCCAAATAAGCACATTTGCTGCATATTCAGGTTGTGTGGACCAGAGATATTCCGGTGCGGCGGAAGCAGGGAAATATGGCGCTTTGGGGGTTATAGTCCGTTCCATGAATTTACGCTTGGACGATTATCCACACACTGGCTCAATGAGTTATGGAGATACCCCGGTTTCAAATCGCATTCCTGCTGCTGCAATAAGTACCAAAGGAGCGGAGTTATTGAGCACTACGCTTACCTTAAACCCAGATATCAAATTTCATTTTAGACAAAGCTGCAAACAATACGAAGATGTAGAATCTTATAATGTTATAGGTGAGATCAGGGGAAGTACATACCCCAATGAGGTAATGATTGTTGGCGGACATTTGGATTCTTGGGATTTGGGGGATGGTTCCCATGATGATGGTGCTGGATGTGTACAGAGTATGGATGTACTTCGTTTGCTAAAGGAAACAGGATACAAACCTAAGCGTACCTTGCGTGTTGTTTTGTTTATGAATGAAGAAAATGGACTCAGGGGTGGAAACAAATATGCCGAAGTAGCTCGAAGAAAAAATGAAAAACATGTATTTGCGCTGGAAAGTGATTCGGGCGGATTTACTCCAAGAGGTTTTTCTTTTAACTGTTCCGAAGAAAATCTAAAACAAGTACAAAGTTGGAAAAGCCTTTTCGAGCCTTATTTGATCCATATGTTTGTAAAAGGGTTTAGCGGTGCTGATATTCGTCCACTTATGGATCAAGATTTGGTTTTGGCGGGGCTGCGACCAGATTCTCAACGCTATTTTGACCATCACCATGCTGAAAACGATACGTTTGAACATGTAAACAAGCGAGAACTGGAGCTAGGTGCGGCCACTATGGCGAGTTTAGTGTATTTGATGGACAAATATGGTACAATACCGTCAAAGAAGATAAAGGGATAAATACACATAATCTCAGTGTAAACTTTGATGCAAATCAAAGAAGATATTTCTGATATTTTTATTTTTTCCTGTTTTGAGGCCAATTTATTTCTAGGATGTTTAATCCTTTAATATTTTGCTCCAAGACATATTGTACATCTTTATGTTCCACATGGCCCAAAACACCCCATGGACCTTCAAATCCGGAATTGATAAGCATATTGACCATACCTTTTTCTTGATTACCTTCTCCAATGGGTAAGATTTTAGGGCCTTCCTTCCTCATGCCATTCAAATTAACGGCGGTTAAATAGGGTTTTATCTTTTTTACAATTTGCGGAAAATCATCCAAATACTCATGGGCATGGTGAAAGTTATACACCATACGCAAATTACATTGTGGAAGCATTTTTATAAGCTCAACTTGATTGGAAGGATTGCCAAACCAACCTCTATGATTGTACAATGCTACGTTACAACCAATTTCTTTCGCCTTTGCATGTATAAATTTGATCATCTCCAATGCGAGGCCCATTGATTCCTCTTGAGTCTTGCCTTCAAAGAAGTTTGGGCTAAAACTTAACCATAGGGTTGTTTTAAGTTTTGAACGTTTTATGATCTCTAAAACACGATTATTTGCAGGACTTAGTTTACCGAAGGAGTCCCTTTTGGCATTCAGCCAAAACCAAACAGAAATAATCGCAATCCTGTTTTCCTTTGCTAAGTCAAGCTCTTTTTCCATTTCATCCAGGTCCTTATTACGCCAATCATAAGCATATTTGGAAAACCCAAGGTCTTTTAGCATCTGTATTCGTTCAGCAGGAGATCTCTCTATGGAATCAAAGGCGACAATGCACCAGGGGTACATATTTTTGAGTGGTATGGTTTTCTCATTTTGGCATACACATAATTGTATGAAAAACAGAAGAAAGAGGAGTAGTGATGTAACATGTTTTTTCATGTTGATTCAATTTACCTAACCAAAGGTGTTAAGTTAAGAATACTAATTGATAAAGATAAAAGCAGCAAAATCACCCCTCGAGATTAGGTTGTAAAGTGCTGTTTTCAATATTGTTAGGTTCAATGATTTTCAAATAGTTCCATAGTATAGTCTAACAAATCAGTTCCACCCCATTTCCCATGTCCAGGGATTACAATTTCTATTTTAGGGTATTTGGATTTTACTTTCTCTACTGTTTTTGACCACTGTTCCAGATTGGCATCTCCAAGATACCCCTTGGAAGCCCCGACACTTTTAAGTAAACATCCACCAAAAAGGGCATTGTCTTCAGGAAAATATCCAATAATATTGTCTTTGGTATGTCCTTCTCCGTAGTATTCCGCATAAACTTTTTTATCTCCAAGACTTAGCACAAAGTCTTCATCAAATTCGTGTATTGATTGTGGAAAGTCCTGTTGCCTGCTTTTAAGCATTTCTATGGTAAGTTTATGCGCATAGGACTGTATGTTTTGTTTTTCAAACTCTTCTATACCTCCAAAACAATCGGAATGAAAATGAGTAGGGATTACTGCTATGATTTTGCTAGCCATATTTTTTGAAACAAAATTCAGTAACTCTAGCGAACCTTCATTTGTAGTTGGTGTATCAAAAACAACAGCCTTGGATTCGTTAATTACCAACATTCCATTACAGGCAACTTTACCAAAATCGTCTGTATCTAAATAGGAAATATGGGTATAAATATGGTTGGATAACCTTGTTATGACCAAATTTTCGGTTTCATGGAGTATCTGGCCTTTTATTGACACTTCTGTCTTTTCATTTATTTCGGCGGCTTTGGTCGAAATTTGTTTGCAGGAGGTAACTAATACTACCACTATTAGAACATATATGTACTGGAATTTTCTCATAAGAACAAAGGTAATGCGGCTAACTTAACTTTCCGTAGCATGTAAATCAACAAGATTTTACATTTTGTTTTTAATCTCGTTTATAATGTCTGTGCTTACCCAAAAGATATCTTGGTTACTCGTATAGAACAAATAGTTACCGTCCTTGCTTACAAAAGGGCAATATTCATAATTTTTAGTGTTTAGAGGCTCTCCCATATTTACTGCTGTGGTCCAACTGTCATCACTATTTTTAAAACTAATGTACAAATCGCCCTGTCCAAATCCATCGTCACGGGTTGAACAGAAGATAATATAGGATTCATCTGGCGCAATAAAAACATCTCCTTCATAATTGGGTGTATTGATTGCATCGCCAAGGGGAATTGATTTTTGAAAGATACCACCCACATTTTTTGAGTAATAGATATCATGGTCATCTTTTTTTGAATTGTGACCATTGGATGAAAAATACATTGTGTCCTCATTGGTAAACGAAATGTAATATTCGTTCCCGTCTGTGTTTATGTTTGGACCTGCATTTATAGGCTCAGACCAAGTCTTGTCATTCTTTTGGATATACCAAATATCAACATCTTTCAAATCGCCAACCCCATCTAAAGCTCTTTCGGATATAAAGTATAATCTATTTTCATCATTGGAGAGAAAAGGGTCATTGTAACCATAGCGCTCATGTGAAAGAAAAGTTTTTGGTTTGCTCCATTCCGTACCTATCATTTTAGAGTATCGAATTTCACTTTTACCGTTTACATCTACCCCAAGGTAAAACTCTGTTCCATCTGTACTAAAAAAAGAACCAAATTCTGATTCTTCTGTAGAAATAAAGTTTGGCGCAAACATACTTGGAATAAGTTCTGGTGGTTTCTGCCCCATATACGCACCATTCATTGTAAAGGTGCGAACTGAATTTTCATCTGCTCCCAAAGACAAAAGCAAGGTATAGATTTCAGTTGCCTCTATCCGTTTTGCTATCTCCAAAGGTGTACTACCCCTTTCATTTTTGGCGTCGATGTCAATTCCAATTTTCACCAGTTTTTCAACAAATAATTCACTTTTATTTAAAACGGCGCTTTCCAGTAAAACTGGTCCGTAGTTGTCAATCCAAGAGTTATCGGTCTGTAAATTTTGAAGCGTATTAAAACAGTGTTCACTTTCAAAATTAACTGCTAAATGCAAAGGTGTTCTCTTTTGATTGTCCTCTATATTGAAATCAATCCCTTTAGTAATCAGAGCATCGAAAACTTCTGGTTTTTTGCACCCTATTGCCCAATGCAATAATGACCTGTCCCGGTTATCTTGAATATTTATGGAACTATGTTGGAGAAGACTATCCAATCTTTTCAAATCTCCTTTACATACTGTCCTGAAAATATTTTGGGCCGTAGAACTGAAGCTTACTAGTAAGAGAAGTGTAATTATTAGATTTTTAATTTTCATACTGTTTTTAAATGAGGGATAGTTCTAATTACTATTTTAATGTTGCCTGATGATTGCCATTCTTTCAGTGTTATATAAGACTCAATCATTTTTGGTGAAATAGCCTTCATTGGACACGGCAGCATCACTTACATAGATACTTGCTGTTTTAAACCATACTTCAGCGTAGTTACCGTCTTTGTATTGCTTTTGAATATCACCACCATGCGTTTCGGCACCAGAACACCAGTTCTTGTTTACTTCAGGAGATTTTCCATTGGTCTGATTGTAGGAACCTAGCTTAAAAAAAAGCCCCTCATCGGCATACGCATTTTCACGCTCAACCCCATCCTGACCAATTGGCACGAACAAATTTTGTGTTTGTTCAGGAATATCAGCAGTTGTTGTATAGTCTGATACGATTAAGTTTTTTGTAAACGATTTGGTCTCATGTCCTTCACATATAAATTTCAAATTCATCATGCCGTCCTTGACCTCAATTTCATAACTGAATTCCTCACCTAGCGCGATACCATCCTCAGGTTCTTCTGGATAGGTATTTTCTTCAGTGCCAACAACAGAAAAGTCATTGCCCCAAACCGCTGTTGAATAGTCCCATCTTCCAGAATTGTTATCACCAGCGGTATTTATTTCATAATGCCAAAAAACGGAACCTTTGGTGTGGCTTGGGAATTTCTTGTAAAATATCTTAAGGGGTTCGTTCTCATGTCCATCGGCGCTATGAATTTGACCTACAACCACGGCGTATGATGCCGCTACCCGGGCATCTCCCGTTGTTGATACATTCATGACTTTGAGCGTAGCCGTCAGTTTAGCATCGGTTTCAGGAGACCATTTTTTTACCTGGGCCAATTCAGTCCTTGTATTGTTTGAAGTTCCATGGGTATCTCCTGCATTAGGGGCTTTATAAACTACCCAATTCCTTTTGCCATCATTCGCAGTGTAAAAGAAATCATCGTGCTTAAAGTCAATTGCCTTACCGGCATTTGACCCATCACCTAAAATCAAATTCCAATGATTGAAAAATGGAATGATGTCACTTGCATAAACGGATTTTGTCGCTTCTTTTTTATCAGGTTCCTTAGTAGTATTTAAACAACTATTTAGTAGTGGAGAAATACAAAGGATTAAAAACGTTGCTAATGATGTAATACTTTTTTTGTTCATTTTTTTAACTTTAGTCAAACCCAAAATGAATTATAGTTATTGTTGCACAGAGTTTTTATTCTTTAGTCACACTTTTAATTACCTCTGAAATAAACTCATCAGGCAGATAATGTCCAGATTCGTAGAATTTCAATGATTTGTCTTTAATGGTTATCTTATCAAAGAAATCTTGGGCTTCTTCTCTAGTATACCAACCGTCTTTGGTTCCCATAAGCAAGTAAATGGGTGCTTTTTGTACTGTGGCATAGTTATTTGGTGATATGGCATCCAAGCCTTTTGCATTCTCTTCGTTCATTCCTATTCTTTTGGAATTTTTTTGAATATCCAAAGGTGCTACACAAACAACAACTCGATTCAATCTGTCATCAACCGAGTTTAAAAGTATTGCCATCATTCCACCCATACTATAACCAATCACGTCAAAAGTAGTCGATGTATTTCCTAAACTAGATTGCATATAATCCATTATAATTCTGATATCCTTAACCGTTGTGGAAAATAGATTATATACTTTTTGAGAATCTTGTAATGGAAAAAAAGTTACTGGTGAAGCAAAGTTCGCTTCATAACTTCGTTCTCCATGATATTTTGCATCAGGGATTATTACCGAATATCCATGTGTCAATAATGAATCTTTAAGCTTTACATATTTTTCAGATAGACTGGTTGTTGGATCAACCCAATTGTCTTTATTACCCGTTAGACCATGAAGAAGTATTACAAATTCCCCCTCTTTTCCATTTTTTGGTTTTATGATATAAAATGGAATTTTTGAGTCAAATCCATCCAGCACTATTTTTTCAAAAGTAGTACCCTTATCATCAATAGTACTTCCAACAATTTTATCATTAAATTCTACTTTAGGAAAATAATTTAAATCGCTAGATACTTTTTGAGAATATGAAACTGACACTGATAATAGTAATATCAGTTTAATCAAGTTTTTCATTTTGTTTTTCATTTTTTATTCTTAATAGCTAAATCAACTATTTGTCGGTCTTTGTAAATATGTACGAACTTTTGGTTTAGCACTTATTAGCTATGTTTTATAAAAGTTTAGTCTTCTAAATAAGTGCTGATACACATTACGGTATCATCACTATTTATTGGCGGCGTGGCAAGCATATACAAAATAATGCCATCGTTAGATGATCTGTATTCCTCTAGAACAATACCAAATTCATCAGTAGTATAACCAACAACGTCATTTGTATTTACCTTATCCCCAGCTTTATAGTCGCTATGAAAAATGCCATTCACACTGGACCTTATATAAGTCTGGCTATTGCGATAAATAATATTCTTATGGGGTCCAGATCCATTTGAATACATATTCATTGTTTCAAGCATATTATATACCCCTTTTTTTATCAAATTGACATTCTCTTTTTGTACGTTCCCTAATTTGCCACATTCAATACTTAGAGCTGTTTTTCCGTCTTGTACCGCTTGCTTAAAAGTATACTTGGCCGGCTCAGTATCCGAAATTGTATAGGGATAGGAAACAACATATTCAAATCCACTATTTTCAGAAAGTTTCTTAGCTATGGCGGTTTGCTCTGGTTTTTTTTTGTTGTTGTAATAGCATACAAAAGGAATAAGGTCTTCGCAAGCATCCCCACCGTGAACATCTAGAAAAACATCGCTTGAAGCAATAATATTAGTAGTCATAAAATAGGCTATTTGTTCGGTAATACTACCATTCTTTTTTCCAGGAAAGGCATTGTTTAAATTTTTCTGATCTTGGGGATTAATAAAAGGGGTTCGTGTGTAAAAGGAAGCGATATTGGCAATTGGAATGATGATCAATGTTCCTTTAAGCTCTTCCGTCTTGATTTCCTGCAGTAATTTTTGCGTAGCAATAATTGGTGGATATTCATAACCGTGAACACCGCCAACAATGGTGAAAACCGGTCCTTCCAGTTTACCTTTTATAATGGAAATAGGCAAGTGTCCCGAATTTCCTAAATCATCATAAAATTCTATGCGAATGTTTTCTTTTGTAGATCTAGTTTTGGAAGTAAAAGCTTTTTGAAATGCATTCTGTGCCACGACAAATTGTACGATACAAAAAAACAAAAATGATAAAAGTATTCTTCTCATCTGATTCAAGATTTTTCCTAGCGGTCACGTATATAAAAAGTAGCACTGAAAATAAGCGATAATTTTCGGATGATACACAAGCCGAATCTTTTATTTTTTCTTTTTTAATACCCAATCAAAAGATTTGGCGACTTTATAAAAAATACTCAGACCTTGGTTTTAGCTGTAAAGTCTGCATTATGTTTAGGTTTTGTTCGATATAGGCTTTATTTGTGCAGACTTAGTTCAAAATATTTTGTCCCTTGTATTGGGTTAAATCGGTATGGCTCAATTTCATAAAACCCTACTTTTTTATAAAGTCCAATGGCTGCATTCATAGTTGGCAATGTATCCAAACGCATTTTTTGATACCCAAGTTCCTTTGCGGCCTCAATTGCCTTTTCCAGCATTTGTTTTCCGAGGCCAAGTCCTCGGGCTTCTTTTTTTAAGAACATTCTTTTCAGTTCGCAAATTGAGTCTTCCAGCACCCTAATACCAAAACAACCCAATGGCAAATTTTCATCATTTCTAGCAATGAAAATTATGCCTTTTGGTCTTGAATATTGAACTTCTATGTTTTGTATTTCATTAGTGAAGTTCTGAAACTCCAAATCAACCCCAATTTGAGCAGCATATTCTTAAACAATTGAATAGCAATTTTAAAGTCGTCATTGGATTTTCCCTCTGTTAATTCTACCATAAAAGAGTGCCATTTTTAGCTTTTTGCCAACGGTTTTTATAACGGGCCGTTACGGATTTTAAGTTACTGTTTTTCGGTTTAGCATTGGCTATAGCAATTCAGAGTGGATTCACTTGGGCGAAGCCGAACGGTAGTCGAATCTACTAACTGGATCAAAGCGACTGATGAACACCTTGAACAAATAAACTTATGCAAATAAATCGGGGTTGTACATTTTTTTTACTCTTCGTAAATATCATATTTGTTAGAAACTGATTTTATTAATTCCTCATTGGAGAAATCTGCTTCAGTCATATTTGAAAGTTCTTCTAGAAAAATATCAAATTGCCCATTTTTAAAGATAGTAAGCATTTTTCCACCATCCTTGCAAATGGCTTCATGCCATACGTTAGGTGGAACTGTAATTGTATCGCCTTCTTTTAGAAGTATTGTTTCATCATCAAAAACAAGCTCCATCTCGCCAATCAACATGTAGAATACCTCAGTCATCAATTTATGATGATGTCGCTTTAAATGAAACCCTGGTTTTAAAGTGTCTTCGATTAAACATAATTCTCCATTCGTATCTTTTGATGACAGTTTAATAAAGCAGTGGTCTTGTGAATAATTGTAATTTTCGCCCGCACCATTTTTTATGTATTGTTTTGATTTCATGATTTCTTTAAGTTATGTACAACGGTCTATTATAACCGTCAGTTACGGGTTTATATGCGTTAATATTCGGTTTAGCACTGGCGTTAGCAATTCAGAGTGGATTTTAGCCTGTGCTGAGCTTGTCGAAACATAGTCGAATCCGCGGTAATTGCGGTTATACATTGTTGGGCAATGTTCTTCATTTAAATTAATTTTTAATTGATCGTTTTAAATATGATGTTGAATTTTTCGAAATATCCTCAGCCAATTCAATAATATATGATTCTCCATGGTTCAAAAACTTTTCTATTTCTTTCTGATTTAATAATATTTTTAATTCGTACAATGCTATCGAACCACATATGACTTCTAACCTGTATGACTCATTATTACTGTAAAGTGTATAACACCAATCTTTTTCTAGTAAAACTTTCATCAATAATTTTGAAATTAATTTAGCACAATATTGTAAGGTTGTACATTTTGTAACTCTGCCCGTAGTTCTAAAAGAACATCAACACAATTTTGATAGTATTCTTTTTCATTGTTGTCCACTTCTTGCTCTAAGCATTTCATATGCATCTCCATAATGTATTTGAACAACATTTCATAATTGCCCGAGTCTGACAGCTTGGAAATTATAATTTTTTGAATCCAAAATACATTGCCCCATAATGGCTTAGCATTATTTATTTCTTTGTTTACTGCCGCTTCCAAATGGTGGATGGTTTTGTATCGAGTTAAGGATTTTAGAACAATGCTTTCTACAAATTTTTGGATTCTATCTAAAAATAATTCTATATCCTTCTGAATTTCCGAAATGGGAATAAGTCTTATATCTTCCAAAAAGCCACTAAAGGTTTGAATAGTATAATTTTCTCCTCGCGAATCCTGAAGTAACTTTCGTCTTTTATTATTAATATAGATCTCTACATCGTTTATTCTCTTTCTTGCAATAAAAAGAATAACTAGATTGTGTCTTTTGGAGTCTGATTGTACACTTACATGAACCAAGTCTTTTTTTAAATCATTGGTCTTTTTGAATTGAATGATAAAATTATCTATATCCGATATGTCTTGATTTCTTTCCGCGACAAAACCTCTTTGTTCGAAAATTGATATTAGATAATCTTGTATTCTTTTGTATTTAGTATTTTCCATTTATTTGGAAATATTGCCTAACGAGAGGGCTATGAGTAGTTGCGTGGTTTTGCACTTAACTTTGCAAGTATACACCAAACTGAAAATCCGCAAGGATTTTCAGAAACAGGCGAGAACAAGCGATTACTTATAACCATTGTTGGCAGTAGTTTTATTTTTCAAAAAATTGGTTATTTCCAAATACTCAACATCAGTTCTGTCTTCATAAAAATCTTTTAGAACCGCTCTGTGAGCAGCTCCTACTATAACCAAAATCCTGTCATTCGAGTTTAACCACTTGTCGATATTAGTCATCATATAAATATTACGCTCCCACCATTTTGACACAAATTCAGCTCCTATATAGCTTGAATCGTTAACAAATTTTGCCGACTTGTTGAGATACTGGTCTTTGTTTCTAATATCTTCTTCATTTGAATTACGATAGATAAGGTATTCTAATATTGAGTTTTTTTCCAGGTAATCTGATTCTTTTTTATCCTGTTTCTCAATAGAAGCAACCATATTTTCAAATCTTTTCTTGTCATTTTTTTTAGCAAACTTTATGAGTTTTTCAAATGGTAAATCAAGTCTGTGGTCTATGGAATAAATCTTACTATGATTTAATTCTTTTGCTAATCTAAAGCCCAATTGCTCTATTTCGTTAATAGAATAGTCATGATTCCCATTTAAAGTTTCCGTATATAAACTATCTAAATATCGAGAATCATAGGCAGGGAATTCAAGCATAATTTTAGTTGGCCTAAAGTCTTTAAGTTTTTCTACGACCTCTTTAATTTCCAGTTGCCTCTTTTCGGACTCAAGACTTTCAAACTCCACAGAAGAGTAGTCTGATGTTCCTGCAAAATGAAATACTCCTAAAATTGATACTTTGGGATTAGTATTAACTTCCTTTTTCTCTTCTATTTCGTCATTATCTTTACATCCTGTAAATATTATGAAACAGAAAATAACAGTTAAAAAAGCTTTCATATTATCAGTCTGTGTTTTTTGTAAAATTACTGCCAACGGTCTCGTGTATGAAATGTAGCGTATAAAAAGACACTAGTTTTTCGGATTAACACAGAGTCGAATTTTTATATTTTGTTTTATCTTATTCATTTTAAAAGCCAAATCAACGATTTGGCGGACTTGCTATGAAAACCAACTTTTCAATTTAGCAACCAACCCCTTATTGTGTATAGCCCTTGTTGGCGGTAATTTTTTTATTTTTTCAAGTCGTTCGATTTCAGTTACGTATTTGTCATTTTCCACATACTTTTTAAAACAGTCTGGACAAATTGAATGTCTTTGAGTCGAGTAGAATTCATTTTCATCTACATTGCAAGAAATTACTGTATTGCAGATTTCGCAATGGTCGTGTCCTTCGCAATTAGCATAATCTTGATAAGTTGTTAATTCATAGTCAGTTTTGTCACTCCTTGCTTCTTGCACATTTTCTAGAACGTAATTTATTTCGGCTTCTGCTTGGTGTTTAATTTTTACCCAAGTGTCAAAGTCAGAAGTAGAGTACTTGAGTTTAAATCCGACAGTTTCAGCGAGTAAGTTGGCTTTGACTGTCGAGTCATTCGGTTCTTTAGGAAAAAGCGTTATCCCAATGTAATTTTGAAGGTGCAAGGTCAATACTTTGTCTTTGATTTTGAAATCAAAATACTTTGAGTCCAAGTCTTCAACTCTGTCAATAAGTTCTGCTTTAAATTCCGTTCTCAATCTGTCCGAAAGTGATTTGAATAAACCACTGTCAGGTTCATTACTTATCAATATTTCGGAGTATGATTTCGTCATTTTTAAATTACCACTAACGAAATATACAAAGATTATGGAAAGTTGTTGCTAGTGAAATTGGAACAATGAACTATACACTTTGTTAGCTACAGGTTTGTTTATTTATTAAAATTTGTCAAAGAATTCCAATACAGTCCCATTCGCCCTCTCCTTTCCATTTCTTTTACATCAATTTCATCTGGCAATTCTGTCTTTGATTTCCTTTTTAATCTATTTTGCAGATTTTTATAAGCGCTAAATTTTTCGAAAGCGTAATCCCAGTCAGAATAATAGTCTAACATCCAATCCAATTCGTAATCTGTGACGTCTCTTTTAAGTCTCCTATCGATTAATTTAATAATCCTTAATTCAGCTTCAGAGTCCAATTCTCCCATTCCGGATAACCAGACAGGCTCAGTTAATGCATACCACATAATAAATAGTCCCCGTTTAAGTGCTTCAAGATTCTTTTTCGCCAGTCGAGAATATTCTTGGTGAATTTCTCGGTAATCTTTGGTTATTCCAAAATAGACAACCTTATCGCTTTTATCTTCGATACTTCCGTTTAGGTTGCTAATTCTTGAGTAAAGTTCCAACTCTTTTTTTCCGAGTTCCTCTATATTCATTTAAACTTGTAGCGAACGGTCTCGTGTATGAAATGTAGCGTATAAAAAGACACTAGTTTTTCGGATTAACACAGAGTCGAATTTTTATATTTTGTTTTAACTTTTTCGTTTTAAAGCCAAATTAAAAATTTGGCGGCCTTTCCAAATAGTATTAAACCTTACGATTTAGCATTTATTAGCTATGTTTTATACACAGTGTTGGCGGCAGTTTTTATTTATCTTTCAAATATTCCGTCAATTTTTCTTTTCCACCTTTATCTATTATTTCATAATGAAACGGATAAACATCTTCAAAATCATAGTTCAATAGTTTTTTACAACTTTCAATTCTGTCCGATGGGTTTTCATAATCAGCAGGATTTTCTTTGTTAAAGTCCCTAATCTCGCCATTCTTGTTGCCATAGAAAGTGTCTCCAGTAAATAAAGACTTTGATGATTTTTCTAATATGCAAACTGCTCCTGCACTATGTCCAGGTGTGTGAATTACTTCAATATTTTTTCCAAATTCCGACATTTCTGTGAAGAAGACATCAGGTTTCATTCTTAACCAAGGATGATTCGTGTCTGCTTTATGAGCATAAACTTTAAGCCCAATCTCTTTCTGCCATTCTGTTCCGTCGGAAATTCCACACGAACCGTGTGAAATTATTGCATAAGCGGGTTTCTCGAAGGAAGTTATAAAGTCTTTGATTTCTTTTGAATAGGTCGGAATGTCAAAGAGAAGTACTTTATCATCCAATACGATTAGGTATGTGTGAACTTTTTCACTATAGAAATATTGGTTGTTTATCTCATAGATATTCGGCTTTAATTGAGTATAAACTGGTTCATTTTTCATGTTACATGAAAGCAGTAAAGTCAGAATATAGATATATGTAAAAACCATTTTCATTTGTTTGTCAAATTACCGCCAACCGAGAGGGCTACGCGCAGTGCGGCCCTGGATTTTTTGATATTGTACCGAAGGTACATAAAATCGTAAAATACGGATGTGGCCGTTCCAAATCGCGTTTAGCCGTTGATGTGTTGCGTTGTTTAGCGCCGTTGCGGCGATATTGGCGGATAGGTCCCTTATCCTACGGTTTCGGCAATTTGGTGTAGCCCTCTCGATGATGTAGCCTTGCAAAAGGGCGGGAATCGAACGTGAGTGAGATGTAGCAATTTTGTTCGCCGCAGGCGAATGCTACACCATCGGTCTCGGCTATGAGTAGTTGCGTGGTTTAGCACTTAATTTTACAAGTACACACCAAGCTGAAAATTCTAGCGGATTTTCAGAAGTAGGCGAGAACAAGCAATTACTTATAGCCATTGTTAGCAAACGTTTTTTATATTTTTCCGTTTAATGATTTCAATCTGTCCAATTCATCAAATTCTGCTACTACAATTTTATTATTTCTTAAACCTTCAATTTTATTTTCGGAAATACTTAATTCAAAATCACGGTCGATTAAATAATTCAAGAAAGCGTTTTTATGATTCAAATCTGTTCCGCTAATTAATTGAGGAAAATTGGTCATTATTTTTTCAAGTCTATTTTTGTCCACTTCTGGTATTTTATTGTCGTCGATAGTCACAACAAGTGTCCCTTGTCCATAATTTGCACAATAGTAGCTTTTAGCTTTAAATAAACCGCAAGCTAACATTCCAATTTTATGTTCAAATCCTTCATCAACGTTGTATTGTCCATCAATTAACTTTTGAATATTCTTACTTTCTCCGATTTCCTTTAGTTGATTAGATTGTTTGAGCAAATTTTCCGGCATCCCACTTTGCGTATTTGCCCACCCCCACATCCAAGAGTTATTATTGAAAGCCAATGAACCGATTATTTGAATTGGCAATTCCAAAGCTCCAAAGAAGATTTTTCCTTTTCCCATATCTAGTTCCCAAGCACTTGAGCCAATAACATCTCCAAAAATCATTTGTTTCTCGAATGAAAGTCCAGCATTCTGTTCTACCAAATCTTGAAAATCGCTAAAATCAGATTTCTCTATCTTATTGAATTTTGACTTGTCAATTTGAGACTCTTCTTTTGGTTTTTCACCACCAAATAGTTTTTTAAATATGCTCATCTTTTATTTTAAATGTTTGCTAACGGCTTCGGCTATGATTAGTACGGGAATTGATTAGCGATTAATTTCCGACAAAGCACTTAGCCAAAACTTTTTATTTTGTTTTAATTTTTTCATTTTAAAAGCCAAATCAAAAGATTTGGCGGACTTTATAAAAATACACTAAGCTTTGGATTAAGCACCAAAGCCCGTATTAATTATAGCCATTGTTGTGCATAGTTTTTATTGTACCACAACTCCGATGAACATTAAATATTCGATTTCGGTGTCATAGATTTCGATTAATTCGTCTTTTGTCAGTTCAACTTTTTCCTCATTCATAGCATATTCCGCCATTTGGTTAATGTCCAATTCTGCGTTCGATTCAGGTTCACTTTCGGGATTCTGATTTTCTGTTATCAGTCCGATTTTACTCATATAGTTTTCCTCCGCAATTAGAGCACTGCGAATCAATTTCAAGTCGGACTTTTTCTTGTTCAGCTTTAAAGCAATGAAACAAGTTGCCTCGTCTAAATCATAAATTTCTTTTCCAGCGTTATTTTCATTTACAGTGCAGATTGGTTCGTTTTTACAACCGAAAAATGAGAGTAGAGTCAAGATGAATATTTTTTTCACGTTTTTGTTTGGTTAAATTATGCACAACGAGAGGGCTACGCGCAGTGCGGCCCTGGATTTTTTGATATTGTACCGAAGGTACATAAAATCGTAAAATACGGATGTGGCCGTTCCAAATTGCGTTTAGCCGTTGATGTGTTGCGTTGTTTAGCGCCGTTGCGGCGATATTGGCGGATAGGTCCCTTATCCTACGGTTTCGGCAATTTGGTGTAGCCCTCTCGATGGTGTAGCCTTGCAAAAGGGCGGGAATCGAACGTGAGTGAGATGTAGCAATTTTGTTCGCCGCAGGCGAATGCTACACCATCGGTTTAGCTATGAACAGTACGGGAGCAAACTAGCGTTTGCTTTCCACCACGCACATAACGAAATCTTTTGGTTTTGTTTTTTTCTTTGTCCCACTAAAAAGCAAAATCCAAAAGATTTTGCGGACATCATAAAAATACACAAACCCTGCGATTAAGCACGAAGTCCGTATTGTTTATAGGTTGTGTTGTACACTGGCTTTCTATACAGTGTTATTTACTATCAAATATTTTTTGTTCGTATAGTGACTAAAAAGACGTACTATTTTTTTTCCATTCTCTAAGTATGATTTCTCTTCGTATTTACCCGATATTTGATAATCGACCAATTGTTCATAATTGGTTTCCTCCAGTTTAGCTTCAAAAAGCTTTACTTGTTGTCCGTTTTTGAGCATAGCCATTATTGAATTATTCCAAACGTTTTTGTCATACGATGAACCAGAGGAAAAAGAGTCTATTAAGGTGTCTTTTTCATATTGATTGTATTCAAGAAATACAAAATGTATGTCGTTGAATTTCAATATTTTATTACCCATTGATTTTCTAAGTTCTATTTGCTTTTTGACCTTACTTAAATGAAGGATGACCTTGTTTTTTGAAAATACATCAATGCTCTTTTCGTTAATGCTAATCCTTTTATTTAAAAAGTTCAACTTATTTGGCAAATCAATTTGAGTCGGAATGTCCTTTAGTTGTGCTTGACGGAGCTTTTTTTTCCTTTCCATCGCTTTATTGATAAGTTTTACCAAATCATAGCAGAAAAACACAAATAGTCCAATTACAATCCAGTCCATAAAGTCGAACTTTTTTAGGATGTTATCAAAGGTTATTTCCTTGTAGTAAATGATAAAAATGTAAAGCCCTATTATGGGAAGAAAGCGAAATAGAATCCGATTTATAATTATTCTGTAAATGTTCATTTAGCTTGTGTACAACGGTTTGTGTATGATTAGTTGCGGACTTCTCCAACGGAAAATGTCCGCTGTGACTTAAAGATAATTGATTGCAAGGATTTCCATTTTGGGAAATCCGCCCGCAATTAATTATACACCGTGTTACCACATGTTTTTAACGGTCAACATAATATTTTTTGTGTCGTGCTAAGCTTTTTAAGTCCGTACTGTCCAGTTGAATTTCAACTAGCTTTATTTTCAGTAATTTATTCTTTTCATCGAGAACATATAGTAAAACATTCCCATTATTTTCCTTTATAATAACTGGTGTTGCGTCTGCCAATAATAAAAAGTCATAGTTGTCAATAGAGACAGTTTCCCAGCCTCCAGTATACCAATCAATATGTGGATGGTCCTTTCGGCGATAATACGTTAACTTCGAGTCAAAATAGTTTGTGTCAATACCTTTTTCAGACTCCAATCGAAAGGCTTTGTTGGTAAAATCCAATTTGAAATATGAATTGTTTTTCAATGAATCTGGAATTTTTTTGTAAATCCTTCTATGCTCGTTATAAAATTCGAAAAACAGACTGTCCCGATTAACAAATACCTTTGGTAATGTATAATCTGTTGAATCCTTTGGCCATAGTCTTAGAGATTTACCAATAAGGAAATACTTTTCTTTTATAAGTCCACCATTTGCCTGATGATTATAGGAATGAAAAGTTTGATTTTTTATTTTCAGTACGTCACGACCTGGAGAAAAATAGTCGGTCGAAACACTTGTGTTGTAATGATTTATCCAAACTCCCTCAATTTTTTTGTTTGAATAAATCACAAAGCCAATCCCACAGATAATCAGGGTTATGAATATGATTAGAACTTTTCTTTTCAAAATATGTGGTAACACGTAAAT
Source organism: Flagellimonas eckloniae (assembly GCF_001413955.1). NCBI lineage: Bacteria > Pseudomonadati > Bacteroidota > Flavobacteriia > Flavobacteriales > Flavobacteriaceae > Flagellimonas > Flagellimonas eckloniae. Next base: position 4,087,335 of record NZ_LCTZ01000002.1, read on the forward strand.
AAGTCTGTATTTACGTTAGTTGCCTCTAAGATAGCATTTATACATAAATGTTAGGCCAGCAAAGTGATTGCAAACAAATTTATATCAGGTGTTTTGTATAACATTTTGTAGATTTGGTTGCCTCGTTATATAAAATACCTACATGGATTTATCTCACTACATTTTCCAAACAAGCGAGCATCGAGGCAAAAAAGTAATCCTAATAAGTTTTAAGTATAACAAACAGCTGCAGACGGCATTGCGCAAAAGATTTCCCGCTGTAAAATGGAGTGCTACAAAAAAAGCATGGTATTTGCCAGACCTCCCCTCGGTTAGGCGAGAACTGCACATGGCTTCAAAATCAAATACCGTAAAAAAGATAGGGAAAATACATCCGATAAATCAACAGGCATACCTAAAAATGCAAGAGCAGCTAAAGCTAAGAAGGTATAGCCAAAGTACAGTACGTATCTATCTCGCTGAATTTGAACACCTCCTAAAGCTATTGGGAAACTACCCTGTCCTGAATCTTAACCCTAAAAGACTTAAGGACTATTTTTTGTTCTGTATCAACAGAGAGAAAATGGGAGAGCGAAAAATTAATGGAAAGATCAATGCGATTAAATTCTTTTTTGAACATGTATTGCATAGGCCCAAGATGTTTTTTGATATTCCAAGGCCCAAAAAGCCTTTAACCTTACCAAAAATGCTGAGCAAATCGGAAGTAAAAAGACTGTTCAAGGTTACCAAAAACCTAAAACATCTCGTAGGATTGCAACTTTCATATGGAATGGGGCTTAGAGTTTCAGAAGTTGTAAACCTTAAGGTTGTTGATGTTGACAGTGAACGTATGATGGTACATGTGCGAGGTGCCAAGGGGAAGAAAGACCGCTACGTTCCGTTGCCCAGAACATTGCTTCCCTTGTTAAGAAAATACTACGCTGCTTACAAGCCATCGGAATACCTGCTCGAAGGTCAATATGGTGGGCCTTACACAAAATCAAGTCTTCAACAAGTTTTTAAACGCGCCATGGTAAAAGCGGGGATCCGCAAGCAAATTGGTATTCATGGCCTTCGCCATAGTTATGCAACACACTTGCTCGAGGCCGGTGCCGATATGCGGTTTATTCAAGAATTATTGGGGCATAACTCCGTAAAAACAACCCAAATATATACTAAGGTCACCCATCACAGTATTAAAAATATCCAAAGTCCATTAGATATGCTCTAGGGCTTTTTTGAAACCCCAAAATACTTTTCCCTACAATCCAAAAGAGTTACCTTTGCTGCCTTAAAAAATCAATGATCGAGTAATCGATTCATCTTATAATCAAAACAATGCAAGAAGGAATCTACGCAAAATTCAATACAACAAAAGGAGAGATTTTAGTAAAATTGACCCATGATAAAACCCCGGGAACTGTGGGTAACTTTGTGGCCTTGGCCGAAGGGAATATGGAAAACGCTGTAAAACCTCAGGGAAAACCCTATTATGACGGGTTAAAATTTCATCGTGTTATCCCAGATTTTATGATTCAAGGGGGATGTCCACAAGGAACAGGAACTGGCGATGCCGGGTATAAGTTTGATGATGAGTTCCATCCAGAACTGACACACGAAGGCCCAGGGGTATTATCTATGGCTAATGCCGGACCGGGAACCAATGGCAGTCAATTTTTTATAACCCATGTTCCCACACCTTGGTTGGACAATAAGCATACGGTGTTTGGTCATGTGGAAAGTGGACAAGAGGTTGTGGATACCATTGCCCAAAACGATGCCATTGAGACACTTGAGATAGTGAGAGTAGGAGCTGAGGCTGAAGGATGGAATGCCATTGAGGCGTTTAGAACATTTGAAGGCTCCAGGGAAAAGAGAATAGCCGAGCAAAAGGCCTTGGCAGAAGCAGAAATGGAGAAATTGGCAGCAGGGTTTAATGCTACAGAAAGTGGACTGCGCTACAAAATGATTCAGCAGGGTAGTGGAACCAAAGCTGAAAAAGGAAAAACGGTTTCAGTACATTATGAAGGAAGCTTGCCCAACGGACAGGTATTTGATTCTTCCTATAGTAGAAATCAACCCATTGATTTTACTTTGGGTGTGGGACAGGTAATCTCAGGATGGGATGAAGGTATCGCACTGTTAAAAGTGGGAGACAAAGCTCGTTTTGTAATTCCTTCACATTTGGCTTACGGAAGTGCTGGCGCTGGTGGGGTTATTCCACCAGATGCAACTTTAATCTTTGATGTGGAGTTAATGCAGGTAAAATAGCATGAACAGCTAATAAATAAAAAAAGCTTCCATTTATGGAGGCTTTTTTATTTTGTTCTGTTAACACTTATCAACAATAGGCAAAGATTAAGGGCAAGTAGCAATATTAAAACAGTAAAGAAAGTATTCATTGGTTTAAGATTTCGTTTTGGGGAACTTTATCTTATAACAACCCAACGCAGAAATACCCTACTATATTGTTGAATTATATTTTACTTTAAATCCGTTCTACTAAGAAATTTACAAATTTCACTTTTTGGAACTGTTCACGCTCAACAATAGTAAAAGTAGATTAACGGCAAGCAAAACGGATAGAATTGCAAAGAAGGTATTCATAGTGTTCTATTTAATGGTTAAAGAGGAAAGCTAAGTTTGTTTAATGTTTAGATAAGAAAAAACGCTAAGGTTGCGTTTGGAGTTAAACAAAATTGGAAATAAAAAACCCGGGCATTGCCCGGGTCTGTTCTATAAAAAAGTGTGCTGTTACCTTAATCTATAACTTGTACATTTACGGCGTTCAATCCTTTTTTACCTTGCTGTAGTTCGAATTCTACAGCGTCACCTTCTCTAATTTCGTCAATTAAGCCTGAAACGTGTACGAAGTGATCTGTGTTTGAACCTTCTTCAGTAATAAAGCCGTAGCCCTTTGAATCATTGAAGAATTTTACTGTTCCTTTACTCATAATAAATACTAAAAATTAATTTAAGCCGCAAAGGTACACTTTAATTTGCTGGAAATTAAGATTTTTCACTTTTTTTGTTAAAATAAGCCAATTAAGCAGTTGGGTCTGGTGTTAATCGTAAATAAGGTTTTATCTCTTCAACACCTCCAGAAAATAGCTTTTCGGCTTCTTCGGTAGGAATTGCGGGACTTACCACAACCCTTTCACCATGTTCCCAATTGGCTGGAGTTGCAACCTTATGGTTGGCAGTTAATTGTAACGAATCTATTACACGCAGTAACTCATAAAAATTACGACCTGTTGAAGCAGGATAGGTTAAAATCAGTTTTATCTTTTTATCTGGACCTATGATAAAGACCGAGCGTACCGTAAGTGTATCGTTGGCGTTGGGATGAATCATATCATATAAATCGGATACCTTTCTATCCTCATCTGCAATAATGGGAAAATTAACCACGGTATTCTGGGTTTCATTAATATCCTTTATCCATTCGGCATGAGATGCGGCACCATCCACGCTCAAGGCCATCATTTTCACATTTCGCTTTGCAAATTCATCCTTGAACTTTGCTGCTGTTCCCAATTCAGTGGTACAAACCGGTGTAAAATCTGCAGGGTGTGAGAAAAGAATTCCCCATCCGTCGCCTATATAATCGTATAACCCTAAAACTCCCTGAGAAGTCTCTGCAGTAAAATCTGGAGCGGTGTCTCCCAATCGTAGTGTTGCCATTTTTTTTGATTTTTATTAATAACTAAAACTATACTATCCTACAAAATTAGTAGATTATTGTTCTTAAAGATTTAGTGCCCGTTAAAAGTCTATTAAAGTTTTGTTGCCGCAAATGATTTTGGTCACGTTTAGATATTTTACAGCTTTAAAGTTTAGTATTTTTATGGTATGGAAAAAGATACTTTAGAACAACTTCGCTACCCTATTGGGGTTTTTGAAATTCCTGAAAATATCACTCAAAAACAACTTGACGATTGGATAAGGATTTTAGAACATTTACCGCAAAGATTGGCAGATATGGTAACACCGCTATCCGCGGAACAATTGGAAACACCTTATAGGCCAGGTGGGTGGACGGTTAGGCAATTGGTGCATCATATTTCTGATAGCCATCACCATAGCTATATACGGTTTAAGTGGGCGCTTACGGAAGACAATCCAATGATAAAAGCGTATTTAGAAAAAGAATGGTCTAAGTTGTTTGATGCAAAGTCAGCACCTATTCAATTGTCTTTGGACCATTTAAAAGCGGTGCACGCTAAATTGGTCTATCTCCTAAAAGGGCTTTCCAAAGAAGATTTGCAACGAAAATTCACCCATCCCGAAGGCAATGAAGAAACAACTTTAGCAATAAATGTTTCCCGTTATGCATGGCATGGAAGCCATCATTTTGCGCATATTGAAAATTTGATAAAAAGAGAGGGTTGGTGATCTACAACGGTTTGGTCAAGATCCACATAGCCCTTTCAGAAGGTTTTGCCCCAGTTAAGGTCAATTCACTTTCTCTTTTGATGTGAAACCCATTTTTCAGGTAAAAATTTATGGGGTTCCCTTTCTGCATGGTATCCAGCCATAGTATACGTTTGTTTAAATTTTTAGCGTGATTCTCTATGTATTGCAATACAATTTTTCCTATTCCTTTCCCAGCGTACGCTTTTAGAAGATAGATTTTTTCAGCTAGCAAAGATTCTTCATTGGAAAACTCATCAATAGAACAATTTTTGACCAGCTTGACAATCCCAATGGCCCTATCTTTTAGGTAGATCAAAAAATGGGCATTATTACCATCGCTCAGTTCTCTTTCAACACCCTTTTTTGTGAAATTTTTGTTGATATAGGTACTTGTATCCTCATTATCCCATAAATGCGGATAGTGTTCATTATAGGATTTTATTCCTACGGAAATATATGTATCTATGGTTTCTGGCGATATGGGTTCAAGAGAAATGTCCATGGTCTTGTTCTATTTAGATTCACCACCTTCCGGGCCATAAAATAGGACCCAGGTTGAAAAATCTTCCGTAAAGTTCTCGAAGCGATGCTCCACTCCAGCAGGAACAAATAAAAAATCTCCCGGGGTAAACGTAGTTCGCTTATCTCCATTGATGAACTCCCCGGTTCCTGAAATTACAACATACACCTCATCTCTAGTATGGGGTGTTTGCAAGTCTACCTTTTCGGGTTTGTAAATTTCCACTTCAAGGGTTCCATGACTAAAAAGGGTCAAAAATGGACTGTCTTGGGCAGCCAATTTTTCTAAAGCTTCTGTCGGATTGATTTTCATATGTTTTGTTTTGGTTCCAGTGAAAGCAGGAATCTATTTTTTGCTTACTTCCACTTAATATTACAACCAATGCTTGGTTTTTGTTCAGTGATGATTTCTTTTTCTTCCAACAAAGCATCCATAGCATTATTTAAATCAGTTCCCGTTAAAGGAATACCATTGCCGGGGCGGGAATCGTCCAATTGCCCCCGGTACACCAGTTTCAGACCTTTATCAAAGAGATAAAAATCTGGAGTACATGCGGCATCATAGGCTTTGGCTACCTCTTGTGTTTCATCATATAAATAGGGAAAAGAATATCCTTCCATCTTGGCCTTTTCTTTCATTAAATGGGGCGCATCTTGCGGGTAGTTTTCTATATCATTACTTGAGATGGCAATGAAACTAATACCTTTCTCCTTGTATTCTTTTCCTAGTCTTGAAATTTCAGGGTTTACATGGATTACAAACGGACAGTGATTACAAATGAACATGATTACCGTGCCCTTTTCACCTTTTAGTTCGTGTAGTGGGCGTTGCACATCGCTTACCGTATCCATCAAGAGAAAATCTGGAGCTTTTGTGCCCAAAGGGAGCATGTTGCTTGGAGTTCTTGCCATGATTTTTATTCTGTTTTAAACCATGAATTTAGTGGACTTTCTTCACAAATGAAAGAATCCTGTATATTGTAGCACAAACACCCTGGTTTTTGGAACAGCTAATTGATAATGTTCACATTAATTTTGATGAAAGTGCACTTTGGACTCTTAATTTAGCCCTTGCTTTGGTCATGTTTGGCATTGCGTTGGAAATTTCCTTAGATGATTTTAAGCGACTTTTAAAAACCCCGAAGCCCGTTTTGACTGGTGTTGTGAGTCAATTTTTGCTGCTTCCCATTATAACTTTTGTCCTCGTGTGGATTACAGAACCTTTGCCCAGTATTGCATTGGGCATGTTTATGGTGGCGGCCTGCCCTGGTGGAAACGTGTCCAACTTCTTTACCCATTTATCAAAGGGTAATGCCGCGCTATCTGTTACCTTGACGGCTATTGCCACCCTATTGGCTATATTCATGACCCCGTTTAACCTTAGTTTCTGGGGAGGCCTGTATTCCCCAACAGCATCCATCTTGCAACAAGTTTCCATTTCTCCATTGGAAATGATAAGACTTGTGGCCCTTTTACTTGGAATACCTTTGGTTTTGGGAATGTTGGTGAACAATTACTGGCCAGAAACAGCCAAAAAATTGGCTAAGGGCTTTAAGATAGGTTCGTTGCTTTTTTTTGTGATTTTAGTATTTCTGGCACTTTATAAAAACAAGGAGATTTTCATGGAGTATGTGCTCTATGTTTTTTGGCTGGTGATCATTCATAATTTGGTCGCTTTGTTAACGGGATTTTCAATTGCAAAATTGATACGACTCTCCCAAGATAACATTAGATGCCTGACCATAGAAACCGGTATTCAGAATTCTGGATTAGGATTGCTGTTGATATTCACATTTTTTGATGGTTTGGGCGGTATGGCTTTATTGACTGCTTTTTGGGGGATTTGGCATCTGGTGTCCGGTCTCGTAATAAGTTTTATTTGGGGCGGTAAGCCTGTTGAAAAAGAAGAGTTGGTTTGAAGCAATTAGGCTATAATTTCATTAGACTTTGGGTTAAGGTTGGATTGTTTTGCTATTACAAAAACATTGAAGTGGTGGGAATGGAAAACATCCCAAAGAACAAACCGATAGTGTTTCTTTCCAATCATCAAAATGCGCTTATGGATGTGCTGCTGATTGCTACCCATCTTAAAAATAGGCCGTGGTTCATTACAAGATCAGATGTTTTTAAAGGACGATTTTTAAAACCCCTATTTAATTTTTTACAGATGTTGCCCGTATATAGGATTAGGGATGGTAAGTCCAACCTATACAAGAACAACGCTATTTTTAGTCAATGTGGAGAATTATTGGAGGCGCATGAAGCAATTTTATTGTTTCCGGAGGCCAATCATAGTTTAAAACGTAGAGTAAGGCCTTTGAGTAAAGGTTTTACCAGAATCATAAATAGTGCGTTGGAAAAGAATCCTAATTTGGATTTACAGGTAGTGCCCATTGGGCAAAACTATGCATATCCAACACAGGTTGGGGATTCTGCGGTACTCTACTTTGGTAAACCCATAGCCGCACAAGAGTATAAAGATGCAACGGATTTTGTCAACGAGATAAAACAAAAGGTTTTTGAAAGCCTTACAGAACTTACTACCCATATTCCTGAAATACGGTATAATGAAATCATTAGCAAAATAGGAGTAGAGGGCGAGCACTACTTATATCCAAAAGGAAATAATTTAAGAATTGCCAAAGATGCTATTCCACAAAAGACTTCCCCAAAAAAGAGTTTTGTTTCTGGAATTTTGAAATCACTGTTCTATCTATCCAATTTGCCTTTGGTGTTTTTATGGAAAATTCTGGTCAAACCCCGCGTGCTGGAACCGGAATTTGAGGCCACATTTAGGTTTGCTTTTGCTCTTTTACTGTATCCAATATTTTATGGCAGTTTTGGATTGATTTTATGGAATGCATACAGCCCCAAAACAGTTTTTCTTGCGGTTATGGGACATGCATTAATGAATGTTTTTCTTATAAAATTGGGTATTACATCATCGAATCAAAAAAAATATTGGTGAAGGTTTTTTTGAATTTCAACTCCCAATACACTTTTGGTCACCTGCCATATTTACCCTGCGCATATGAAGCTACAATGCTACTATTAGGGGTTTTGCAATTATTGGGAAAATCGAAGAAATAAATGCATTTAGGCAGACCATTGTCAAAGGTTACCCGTACCCATCCGGCGCTACTTGCTGTAAATCCACTATACTTGTAGTTTGCTTTTAATTCTCTTGGTCTTCCTTGGTTGTCACTGGCTAAAATGGTTAAACCCGAGATACTTCCTATTTCATATCTGTTAAAGGCCCAGGTTTTGGAATGATTGGCCACAAGGTCATCCACTAATTTGGTAAAATTCTGGTTTCCCGTTGGGCCACCTATCTCTTTCATAGTGGCATATTTGCTTGCTTCCTGCATTCGAACCCCGGGCTTGTTAAGAGCGAAGGCCTTTAAGTTTTCCTCAAACCTGCGAACCCCAGGACTATCACATTTATTTAAGTTGAAAAGTTGGGCCATATCATTTTTTAATCCTTTGGCTTTATGAATCATATCAACAGAATTCCCTATGGCATTAGGGTCTGCCATCATAGCTAGCGTATTTCGGAATACCTCTGTACTTTGAATTCTTTCTACTTGGAGTTTGGCCTCATATAAATCTCTACGGGCATATAGACCTGAACCCACTGTTGTCCAGTCAATACAGACCCTACTGGTTTCAATACCGTACCCATTTGTGGTGACTTCTTCGGTGGCGCAGACCCAATTCATGATTTCCACTTTAGTGGAAGGTAGATTGTTGGGACATTGCCGGCCAAAAGTTCTAAGGTATTGTTCAAAGATCATGAGAAATTGATTGTCCTCCCGCTTTAGTTGAACATTTTCAAACTGTCCCCTAAAAATATAATCGAAGAATTCCGCATTGTACAGCCCATCTGTATTGAAAGTCAAGGTTTGTTCCTCAATTCCTTCGTTTTTTATATCCTCAGGAATAGGACCGAAAGAAGTAGTTATGCCCAAAATAAAAAAAAGAGTCAGAATCTTGGTTGATAAAATACCTGTCCGCATGTAAAATTTAGTTGTTGGTTATCTATAATTACATCATTTCTCCAAAGAAGATGGCGTTCATCAATAACTTATTTGTTCCGTACCAGAAAGCCCTGAAATTTGTGTTGTCGGTAAAAAGGATCACACGTCCTTTCCCAATTCTCCCAACTTTAAAGGGAACACTATTTTTGATGAGTTTTTCGTTTTCTTCTGAAATATAGCCACTCAATAAAGGATCACTGGTGTATTGAATAGGATTGTTGTAGCTATTTTTCTCAGGCTTCAGGTAGATGTTTGTGTTTCGGAACAAGGCTAATCTATCATTTTTATATCCAAAATTAATAGGATGCGACCGATCTATCTTTGCTTCAAAAATAGCACCTCCTGTAACTTGGGCACCATTAAAATCAGCTTTTTGGTCAAAGGCAATATTCTTGGCCACTAAAGTATCTTTCTTCATTTCAAGTTTTATGAAGTCATTTTTTTCAAACCAATTGATGGTATTTCTATAGCCTATGACGGTGCCTCCACTTTTAACCCATGCTTTTACTTTTTCTGCACCCTCTTTATCCAATATTTTGGTTCCCCATCCGCTTGGAATAACTAAATCGGTATATCTATCCAAATCAACATCATTAAAGTAACGGGTGTCAATTTTAGTGATTTTCATATCGTATTTAGTATCGAGCAGATGCCAAATTTCTCCTGCATCATAGGAACGAACACCATCACCCACCAATACAGCTACCTCTTGCTTTTTAACGGGGTCAAAATCATTACTGCCCAAATCTATTCCTGTGGTAATACCAGTGGATACAGCTGTGATTTTAATTTTACTTTCTTTCGCGACGGTATTTAAAAATTGATAAAGTTCTTCTGGGTCTAATTTCTGGTTCTGCACCGGAATCATAATGGTACCATAATCATATCGTACTCCATTTAAAGTAAACGGGGATTTTGCGGTTTTGGCGCGAAGTCCTTTCTCCAAGATTTTGTTCAAGGCTTTAGGCGTGTAGTATTCGTGCCATTCAAAAAGATATGCGTATTGACTTTTACCACTCACCATTCCCGAAAGTGCCTTAAAGTCCGTTATTTCAGCACCGGCATTTGACATTGAATTTAAATTGGCATAGTCCACATTGAAAGCCAATGGAAAAGTCCATGCGGAAACATCGTAAAAAAGACTGTCTTTAAAAGTGGTTCTTTTTTCGAACATTGCATTGATGAGTTTAGGGTTCTTTTGGTTCATCGGGACGATGTAGCTATACCCTTTTTTATAAATTTTTCCCGCAATAGTTGCATCAGAAGACAATTCATGGAACTTTATCTTGTGCCTGTTCAGAATTTCGGCCAGGTGCCATGTTTTGGAAGCATCTTTACTATCTCCAAAAATAATGGCCTTGGTTTTGCTTCTTGAAGCTTCTGAGCGCATATCACTATAGAATTTTTTATAGTAATCCAATATCTTGACACGCATATTTTTGGCTGCTTCTATGGTAGATAGAGCTGTGGTAAACTGATTTCTAATAGTAAAGGGAAAGGTTAAAATACCATTTTCACTCTCTTGAATATGACCTCTGGAACTGCCTTGCTCAAAGAGAATGCCTATGCTTCCATTAACATCGGGAAAAGTAGAGCCTTTACCGTAATAGTAATCATCGTAGTTTTCTTCTGAATAGTAAAGGGAGCCTATTTTGTCCAATGCTTTAGCATGGTATGTTCCAATTTCCCTAGTCAATTCTTGGTTTCTGTTTGGAGTTAGAGGATTTACCCTTGAAGGTTCTCCAGGCTGGAAGAAAAAGGTTGAGTTTGTTCCCATTTCATGATGATCCGTAAGAATGTTGGGCAACCATTTATGAAAAGAAGCTATGCGAGCTTTACTTTCCGGCAATTGTACAGGCAACCAATCTCGATTCATATCAAACCAATAATGGTTTGTACGCCCACCGGGCCAAACTTCATGATATTCTCTTTCGTTGGTATCAGCATTCAAATTCTGACTTTTATGGACATTGGCCCAATAGGCAAAACGCTGCAACCCATCTGGATTAAAACTTGGGTCTAAAAGAATGACCATATTTTCCAACATCGCATCAATTTCTGGTCCTTCCGCCGCCGCTAAATAATAGGCGTAGGCCAAAGATGCATTGGAGCCACTAGGTTCATTTCCGTGAATGGAAAAACCTTGATAGACCACAATTGGCATTTCTGAAGTATTCAAAGAATTATCTCCGTCAGATAATGCAGTATGCTGTTGCCTTATATTTTCAATATTTTGATGGTTATCTGGAGAGGTAATGGTAAGTAAAAGTAGAGGTCTCCCTTCGTAGGTTTCTCCACGATTCTCAATTTGTATACGATTGCTTACAGCTGCAAGCTGCTGCATGTAGAATACTAATTTGTCATGGGTTACATGCCATTCGCCAACTTCATGCCCAATGATCTCAGATGGTTTTGGAATATTTGGGTTGTAGCTAATGTCTTGAGGTAAATAATAATCGAGAGTCGTATTTTGTGCGGTAAGGGTGAGTCCAGCTAGGACAAAAAGCAGCGTGTAGCATTGTTTCATAAAACCTTGTTTGAGTTAGTCGTTTATAAAAATAAAAAACGACCTGCATTACACAGGTCGTTTTATGGTTTTTTTAGCGATTTTATTTTCTAGATATCATCAAAATCAACATCAGTGAAATTTTCAGTAGAGGTTCCATTTTCACTTATATCATTTTCTTCTTCTTTTTTAAAGTCTTTTTGATGTCTTTCTGAAATTACTTCTTCACCTTTTTCATCTATGATATAGTCCATCATCTCTTCCATAATTTCCTTGAAAGAGGCAAAATCTTCTTTATACAAATAGATTTTATGCTTTTTATAATGGAATGAGCCATCATCATGAGTAAACTTCTTACTCTCGGTAATTGTTAAATAATAATCACCTGCTTTGGTACTTCTAACATCAAAAAAATAAGTTCTTCTCCCTGCCCGTAGTACTTTGGAGTATATCTCTTCTTGATCCATTATATCTTTCGTCCCCATATGGTCTAGTATCTGTTTAGTGCAATGTTGTATAATTCTACCAAAAATGTAAAAAAAAAGCTAATTCAGCAACTTTTTTGTCATTCTTTCTCAGAGAGTTGACTAAGGTAGAGTTCTTTATAATATCCGTCAACATTGTTTAATTGCTCATGGGTACCTTCTTGAATTATTGATCCATTTTCCAATACAATTATCTTATCGGCGTTTTTTGCCGATGAAACCCTATGGCTCACAATCAATGTCGTTTTGTTTTGGGAAAGCTGTTTTAAATTGGTCAGTATTTCTTCCTCAGTTTCTGTATCAACGGCGGAAAGACAATCATCAAATAAAAATATTCGAGGGTCTTTCAAGAGAGCCCTGGCGATAGATACCCGTTGCTTTTGCCCTCCACTAAGGGTTATGCCACGTTCACCCAGGATAGTATCATATTTTTTTGCAAAACCTTCAATATTTTCATGCACCACAGCTTTTTTAGCGATTTCTTTAATTTCTTGGAGAGAAGCATTTTCATTTCCGAAGCGTATGTTGTTTTCAATGGTGTCGGAAAATAGAAAAGCATCCTGGGGTACCGCACCAATTGAACTTCGCAAGCTATTTAAGTTCTTTTGTTGAATGGGAACATTGTCTATTAAAACTGTTCCGGAAGACACATCGTACAATCTGGCCACCAAATCAAGAATAGTGGATTTTCCCGAACCTGTTTTTCCTAAAAATGCCACAGTCTCCCCAGCCTTGATTGTAAAAGAGATATTATTCAGTGCAGTTATATTCGTGTCTTCATAGGTGAAGGTTACATTTTTAAATGTAATATCTCCTTCTATTGGGGTAAGTTCCTTAACCTCATTTTTAATTGTGGGCTGTTCCTTTAAAAATTCATTGATTCGTTTTTGTGAAGCTTCGGCCCTTTGGATTATTGAGGTAAGCCAACCAACAATGGCAACTGGCCATGTAAGCATATTTACGTATAAAATAAATTCGGCAATAATACCAATAGACGCTATTTCACCATTAATGTATTGTCTTCCGCCAATATAGATGACAAAAATATTACTGATGCCGATAAGGAGAATCATTAATGGAAAAAACCATGCATTTACTTTGGCTAGATCCATACTGGTGTTTTTACCCTGAATGGCCAAACCGTTAAGTTCATCATTAATTTTAGGTTCAAGACCATAGGCCTTTATCACCGCAACGCCCGAAAAAGATTCTTGTGTAAATGTTGAAAGCGTTGATAAAAACTCTTGGACCTTGGTACTTCTTTTGTGTATTATTTTACTGATTTGATAAATCAATACAGATAGTATGGGCAAAGGAATCAACGTATAAGCTGCCAAAGTCGGCGCTTTGATGAACATTAGAGGAATTATACACACAAACATTGTTAGCGTATTCATTCCATACATGATTGCCGGACCGGCGTACATGCGTACTTGGTTAACGTCTTCACTGATGCGATTCATTAAATCGCCAATTCGGTTTTTCTTGTAAAAGTTTAGGTTCAAGAATTGATAATGATCAAAAACCTCATTTTTTAGATCATACTCAATGTAGCGGGATACATTGATAATAGTCTGACGCATTAAAAAGGTAAATAGGGCAGAAAGCAGGGCTGCACCAATGATAATCAAAATATATTCCAACAAGAGTTCTTTGGCTACCGTACCGGATATTGTTTTTGCAAATGCATCCTCTGCCGTTTGGATTGATTTACTCACGTATGAAGGCATTACCAGTGAAAAAACACGGGCAATTATGGTGATTAAAATCCCCATGAATAATTTAAACCAATATTTTTTAAAGTATTTGTTTAGATGTTTTAGTTCCTTCATAGGAGGAAATACGGTTTTTCAGTAGTTTTTTGATGATAATGGGCAAATATATATGATTACCCACAAAGTAAATGTTATAAAACTGATAAGAAAACAACTTTGGTAGGTGGTATTGAAATATAAAGTTATTTTTGCGCGGTGAAAGCCAATCAATCACTTTAAAAGTTCTTACAAATGCTTACTAGAAGGCATATCAGAGTTAAGGTAATGCAATGCATTTATGCATTGATTCAGTCTAAAGACGATTCTTTGGAGAAACAAGAAAAGTTTCTGAAAGTGAGTATTGAGAATATGTATGTGCTCTACCTGTTGGTTCTTAGTCTATTGGTTGAATTGCATCAGTTGGCTGAAAAACATCTTAAGCATACTTCCAAAAAATATCTTGTATCAGAAGATGACAACCATCCTGATAAAGACAAATTTGTCAATAATGAGTTATTGCTACAAATTTCAAAAAACACCCTGCTTCAAAAAGAATTTTCCAAAAGAAAACTCAACAACTGGTATTTGAACGAAGAGTACGTAAAGATTATCTATAAGGAAATTGTTGCAAGCGATATTTACAAGGAATACATGACCAATGGAAAAAGCGGTTATGAAAATGACAAAGAATTTATTATTCAACTTTTTAAGAGCATTATAGCGCCCAACGAAAAAATCTATGAATATTTTGAAGATGATAAGTTAACTTGGGTAGATGATATTCCAATTGTGAATACCTATTTAGTAAAACGAATGCGTAAGGCCACAAGCTCTACAAATGAAGGTTTCTTTTTGCCAAACCTACTCAAGGATCAACAAGATATGGTCTATGCCAATGACTTGCTCACAAAAACCCTATTGAACGATGCCAAGTGGGAAAAGGAGATTGAAGGTAAAACCCCAAACTGGGACAATGACCGAATTGCGGAGATTGATTCCATTATTTTAAAAATGGCGATATGTGAATTGCTCAACTTCCCATCCATTCCCGAAAAAGTTACCCTAAACGAATATTTGGAAATTGCCAAGGAATATTCAACCCCAAAAAGCAGCATATTTATTAACGGGGTTTTGGACAAGTTGGCAAAGGAGTATAAATCCGACGGAAAATTACAAAAGATAGGAAGAGGTTTGCAATAAACATTATTTGATTAATTTTGAAAAAACAATTTTTTAGTATGAAAAAAATAACAACAGTTTTAAGTTTGATTATGGCTGTTACCCTTGTAAGTGTTTCCTGCAAGGATAAAGCTGCAAGTAAGATAGTTGCTGACAATGTGGAAAGTGCCACGGACAGAGATGAGGCACAAAAGCAACTTCCTGTTATGAGTTTTGATAAATCAGAGCACGATTTTGGAACAATAGCACAGGGTACTCCCCAAGAGACCGTGTTTACCTTTACCAATACCGGAAATGCACCTTTGATAATCACGGATGCTAAAAGTAGCTGTGGCTGTACAATCCCTGAATATCCAAAAAATACGCCTATTGCACCAGGAGCAACTGGTGAATTATTGGTTAAGTTTAATGGGTCTGGCCAAAATCAAGTTACAAAAACGGTTACCGTTACGGCCAACACGGAAAAAGGCACTGAGCTTTTAAGAATCAAGGCTTTTGTTAACCCTAAAGATGCTGCACAAACTGCAGGGCCTGTTAAATAGCATTAAATTAAATGGAAAATATTGGACAGTTTTTACCGCTGATATTGATTTTTGTGGTTGCGTATTTTTTTATGATTCGCCCACAGATTAAACGTCAGAAGGATGAGAAAAAATTTACCTCTGAACTTAAAAAAGGAGACCGAATCATAACCAAAAGTGGACTTCATGGAAAGATTATGGAGTTGAATGACAAAGATTCGTCTTGCGTTATTGAGACCATGGCAGGTAAGTTAAAGTTTGATCGCTCGGCCATTTCAATGGAAATGAGCAAAAAATTATCAGCTCCGGTAAAAAAATAATAGTACAAATGTT
This sequence comes from Flagellimonas eckloniae, assembly GCF_001413955.1. NCBI lineage: Bacteria > Pseudomonadati > Bacteroidota > Flavobacteriia > Flavobacteriales > Flavobacteriaceae > Flagellimonas > Flagellimonas eckloniae. Next base: position 4,103,064 of record NZ_LCTZ01000002.1, read on the forward strand.
TCAAATAAAAAAGCACCTAACATTAGGTGCTTTTTTATCTATAGGCATCATTGAGTCCTATGCCTTTTTCAATCATTGGAATAATTTTTTCCAGCCTTTTGATTTTTGTTTTTTCTTGTTTGGCCTCATTAATGTATTCACAATATTCTTTTTGCTTGTAGGGAGAGAGTGCATCAAAAGAAGCTTTAAGAGCATCACTTTCTATTAATTTGGTTTGGAGCAATGTAGGTGGTTTAATGGTTTTTGTGTTTTTGGCAGCAACCATTTCCATACCATTTTCTTGGTTTTCAATAGCTTCAACCATATAAGTTAGAACAGATGCTTTATCAATATCTTTTTCAGATGAAAAATACCAATGGCGCATTGCTTTGGTTTTACCCTCCTGAGCATTGCGCAACACTTTTTGTGGATCTTTAAGAAAAACGCCATTAAAGAACCAAACACCAAAATGATTTTTAAACTTACAAATACCAAATACATTTTTGCCTCCTACGGTATAAACAGGTATATTCCATTTATAGTCTTCCACACTTTTTGTTTGTGAAGCTAATTCTCGCAGAATGCAGATTCCTTGCCTAAAATGATGTTCTTCCTGAAAATAGCTATCCAGTTTTTCTGATTTTTCCATCTCACTTAATTTGAATTGCCGTAAGCTCACAGATTTTAACAATGACCATAACAGCTTTTTCCATGCTCTCCAGAGGAACATATTCATATTTTCCATGAAAATTATGCCCTCCTGCAAAAATATTGGGGCACGGCAATCCCATAAAACTTAGCTGGGATCCATCCGTTCCACCTCGAATGGGTTTAATAATAGGTTCAATACCCAGGGATTCCATAGCTTCCTGTGCAATTTCTACAATATGGAACACGGGTTCAATCTTTTCCCGCATGTTTTTATATTGATCTTTGATTTCAAGTTGAATAAAGTCGCCGTATTTCTTTTGAAGCTTATCTGAAATATCCTGTAATAATTCCTTTCGGGCTTCAAAATGCTCTTTATCATGATCTCGAATAATAAGTTCGATTTCTGCTTTTTCAATTTCGCCTTTTATATGGTGAACATGGAAAAAACCTTCCATTCCGGTGGTTTTTTCAGGTATTTCCGTAACAGGAAGAAAACTTAGAAACTCATTGGCAATGCCAATTGCGTTAATCATCTTGTCTTTGGCATAGCCTGGGTGAACACTTTTACCTTCTATTGTTATTTTCGCACTTGCCGCATTAAAGTTTTCAAATTCCAATTCCCCAATCTGGCTTCCATCCATGGTGTAGGCCCATTGGGCACCAAATTTTTTGACATCAAATTTATGTGCGCCTTCACCTATTTCCTCATCAGGTGTAAATGCAATCCTAATATCACCATGTTTAATCTCCGGGTTATTTACCAAGTACTCCATAGCTGTAATAATCTCAGCGATACCAGCTTTGTCGTCAGCGCCCAACAATGTTGTGCCGTCCGTGGTAATTATTGTTTGTCCTTTATATTGTAACAAATCCTCAAAATAATCTGGAGACAACACAACTTTTTTTCTTTTATTGAGCACAATATCTTTACCATCATAATCCTTTATTACCTGTGGTTTGACATTCTTTCCGGTAAAATCTGGCGAAGTATCCATGTGGGAAATAAAACCGATGGTCGGCACTTTTTTATCAATATTACTGGGTAAGATTGCCATGATATAGGCATGCTCATCTATAGAAACTTCCTGCATGCCAATTTGATGGAGTTCCAAAACTATTTTTTTTGCAAGGTCCCATTGGTTTTTTGTGCTGGGCGTGGTTTTGGAATACGGGTCACTTTGGGTGTCGATAGCAACATATTCTAGAAATCGGGGTAGTAATTTTTCCATAAAGTGCTTTTCATCAAAAATAACGTTTATTCAATCGTGATTTTAATAAAAAAAGGTTGCGAAAAGGTATCTTCCACGTTCTGAAAATCAACCAAATTGAAACAATTAATCTGTTTTATAGTTTACCTGTTTTGTGTTTTTGGCCATGGTCAAGAGTGTCTTTTGGGCATAGGAGGTCAAAATGATGAAAATATTATGGAGATTTTCCAACTGGATGATACCCAAAAGGAAAAAATGATGAATTGGAGTGCAGAACTTAAAATCAGAAACGGAATCTTGAAAGATCAGGCAAAATATCTTTTGAAAAAGCATGAGCAAAGTCCTCCGGAAGATTTAATGGTCATGTCCTATAAGTACCGAATCCTTTTGGACAGTATGAGGCAAAACCTGAAAATATTGGATACCAAATTGCTATCCATTTTTAATAACCGGCAATACAATCTTTATATGGAACTATGTAGTGGGATTTCAATGCAGCCCATACATATAAATAGGTCATTTGACGAAAAATAGTCCAATAGTTAAATTCTCATTTAAGAGTTTATATTTTTGTTTAAAATTTTCTGAATGTACAAGTTCCTAATTCGTCCAATACTCTTTTTGCTTGACGCTGAAACTGCACATCACTTTTCTTTTGCATCTATACGGATACTTTCTAAGTTAGGGTTGAATAGATTGTTCAGAAAATTATTTGTCTTAGATGACCCCAAATTGGAAAAAGAAATCTTTGGCCTAAAATTTAGAAACCCAGTTGGACTTGCAGCAGGCTTTGATAAGGATGCAAAGCTTTATAATGAGTTTTCCGACTTTGGATTCGGATTTGTAGAGATTGGAACGCTTACACCAAAACCTCAAGAGGGAAACCCAAAGAAAAGACTATTCAGGTTAGTTGGAGACCAGGGAATTATCAATCGAATGGGTTTTAACAACAAGGGAGTTTTTGAAGCTGTGGAACAGCTGAAAAAAGAACACCGTGTGATTATTGGTGGTAACATTGGAAAGAACAAAGTAACAGCCAATGAAGATGCCATAAAAGATTATTTGATCTGTTTTGAAGCACTTTTTGAACATGTGGACTATTTTGTAGTCAATGTAAGTTCTCCCAATACTCCGGGGCTTCGCGAACTTCAGGATAAAAAACCGTTGACCAATCTATTGAAAAAACTTAAAAGGCAGAACGGAAAATTGGCACAGAAATACAAATCTAAAGAAAAACCGATTTTACTAAAAATTGCACCTGATTTAAGTGATGACCAATTATTGGATATTGTTGCCATTATGGCTGATACCGCGATTGAGGGAATTATTGCCACCAATACCACTATTTCTAGAAAAAATCTAAGTTCACATCTAATATTGACCGAGGAAAAAGGAGGGTTAAGCGGAAAACCTCTTGCAAAGCGAAGCACGGAGGTAATTCGATTTTTATCAGAAAAAAGCAATAAGGCGTTTCCTATAATTGGAGTAGGGGGGATTCATTCCCCGGAAGACGCTTTGGAAAAATTGGATGCAGGCGCTGACCTTATTCAATTGTATACTGGTTTTGTCTATGAAGGCCCAGCACTTATCAAGAAAATTAACAGAGCTATTTTGGAACGAGGTTAACACTAATTATCTTTTTAGTGTGAAATGGCTTTTATATTCCTTTGGAACTCCTTCAGTATTTTCATAAGAAATTTTAAACCAGTAGTCGGAAGCTAAAACCTGATTTCCATTTCGGGTACCATCCCATTCAACTTCGCCTTGAAATTGCTGTTGAATGACTCCAAATCTATCGTAAATGGTGATTTCTGGATTCTGTATCTCTGTTAAGCCATCTATTTTCCATGTGTCGTTGATTCCGTCACCATTGGGAGTGAAAAAACGTGGGTAATCCACAAAAAACAAATCTTGGGAGTAAATTTCACATCCATAAATATTCTGAATATGGGCCGTATGTTTTCCACCGACTAAATTTTCAAAAATGGGATTTTCCACAAATGTACCATTGTCAATTGCGAACATGTAAGAATCATTGTTTTCCGTTCTAATGGAAACAGTATGTACATCAGAAAAGAGGTCACTTAAAATATCAATCTCAAAAAGTGTGGGGGGAGGAATTGCTGAAACTGAGGTTAGGAGTAAGTTGGAACATCCATACTGCAAGTTGGTAATTTCCACCAAATATAGGCCCGGTGACATTGCTGAGTGGGTGCTATCGTTCTCATTCTGTATTTGGCCTTCAGAATCATAGGAATTGTAATACCAAGTAAAAGAATAATCTATAGTTGATAAACCAGTATCTAAGACTGGTAGGTCGCCTATGGGAAACCCTTCTTCATCAACACAAATCATATACTCTTCTTCCAAAGATGCCTCAAAAGATATTTGTCTAAGGTTTACTATAAAGGATGCAATTTCATAACAGCTGTTTCCAGATGAAATACGAGCATAAATTGTCTCTTGGGTTTGTGAAGGGAAATATCTATTGGGTCTTTCAATTTCATTTTCAAAATTTTCAGCATCCCTATTATACCTGTAGTAATTGACCTGATAGATTCCAGCGTCTTGATTGCCTAGAATAAGTGGACTATTTTGAGTTAAGTCGATGGCTTCCTCCCCATCGTTATCAAAATCACAGGTAGTGAGATCTAAAGGCGTATTTTCCACATGGGGTGCAGGAACATATTCAATTTCAATCATTCCAGAAAAGGAGCAGGTTGATGAAAAATCAACAATAACGTCATAAGTTCCATCTTGTGAAATATTTATAACCGGTGTATCATCAAACTGGGGAAGTCTCTGGTTGTTTCTATACCATTGATAGGACAGGGCACCTGTGGAAGTGGCATCCAATTCATAAGTTTCACCGATGCACAATGGTTGTCCATTTTGGACGGTTCTATCTTCCCCAAGTCCAACATCAGTAGAAAAGCTACTACCTTCCAGAAAGACTGCTGAATCCAATGCGGAGTCCAAATTATCAGCTATAACCAGTTTAATACTATAAACCTCTCCAGGTGTAACTTCTGAGGCTGCAACCATACTTCTGGTCATTCCGGCCATAGAGATAGCTGAATCATCATTGTTGGAACGGCCATAAAACCCTATATTTTGTGCTTCACATATTCCCGACACCCCTGGTCTTATTGTTGTAGCAGAAACAAGGTCCTCGGTGCCAGGAACAAGGGCAAGGTTAGTGGAGTTTCCATTTGAATCTGTTAGAATAAAAGCAAAAACATCCGAAAACGTGCATTGAAAATCATCTTGGTATTCTTCCGAGGCAAAAAGAAAATTAAAACTTATGCGGTTTGTTAATGATATAAAATCAAAACTTATATAGGAAGCGTTGAAAAGATTACTAGTGCCAGTGATGTTTGCCAAATCACTATCTCCTAACCAGGTTTCGGACCCTGAACTTCCAGTAAAATTGTTTGGCCCCACAGCATCTAAAACGTTACCTGAAGAGATAACTATACCTTCCCCATAGCTAAAATTACTGCCGTTGGAATTGAAATAACCAATTCCGTTAATGCCTTCGATTGTTCCGGTGGATGATTGAAAATTAAAGGTTTGCGCACAACCACTATCTACCAGGATGTCCTTGACAAGTTCCTCAACAGTGTAATTTTGGTCTACCATAATTTGCTGTCCTAAACAAAATATACTTTGGAATAGAATACAAAACTGAACAATTTTTCGAGCCATGACTAGGTAAAATAGAGTAACCGCCAAGGTTAAATATAGGTTTATTTTGGTTATCGATACGAATTATGACTTTAGATGGTGGGTTATCCAAACAAGCTACCTTTAATCTGGTAGATAGAAGATATATTATTTTGTAATTTTCATTTTCAACCAAATTTATGGAATGAACTATGAAATTCTAACTGCTTTCATTTTAGGCTCTTCAGTTTTGGCGATATTTCCAGGCCCCGACAATATCTTTGTGTTGACGCAGAGTATGACCAATGGTGTTAAAGCAGGCCTGATAACGGTAGCAGGCTTGGTAAGCGGTTGTTTGGTTCATACGACCTTACTGGCTTTTGTGTTTCGGAAGTTATAAAGAGAAGTGATACTATTTTCTTTGGGATCAAATTGTTTGGAGCTGCTTATCTTTTATATCTGGCTTTTATGGTTTATAAAAGTGAAGCTTCAATTCAATTGGACAAAGGAAAAAGTCCAAAAAAAGTATCATCCAAATTGTTCTGGAAAGGATTCCTTATGAATGTATTGAATCCTAAGGTAACTATTTCTTTTTGGCTTTTTTTCCAGGGTTTTTGTTTAGCGATGAAATGAATATCGTTTCTCAGTTTTATATACTGGGATTACTTTTTATGCTGACTGCACTAATTATTTTTGGACTTATTGCTATTTTGGCCGGTGCCATTTCTAATTTTCTTAGAAAAAATCCAAGAACGGGCGTGTACTTGAAGTGGCTCCAGATTTTTGTTTTCTCGGGATAGCATTGTATCTCCTTCTATCAGATAAATAGTGGTAATTTTATGGGCGCAATGTCAAGAATAAAACTCATAGAATGCCCAAGAGATGCCATGCAGGGTATTAAAACCTATATTCCAACGGCCGAGAAAGTGAAATATATCCAATCACTTTTGGGGTGTGGCTTTGATACTATCGACTTTGGGAGTTTTGTTTCTCCAAAAGCCATTCCCCAAATGGTTGACACTGCAGATGTTTTGGCTCAATTGGATTTATCCAAAACCAAAAGCAAGCTTTTGGCAATTGTAGCTAATGTTAGGGGGGCAACTGATGCATCCAAGCACGCTGCTATTGACTATTTAGGGTATCCTTTTTCTATTTCAGAAAACTTTCAAATGAGGAATACCCATAAGACCATAACCCAATCTGTTGATACTCTTAAAGGTATCTTGGAAATTGCAGGTGCCGAGAATAAAGAAGTGGTCACCTACATTTCCATGGGTTTTGGAAATCCTTATGGAGACCCTTGGAATGTGGAGATTGTAGGTGAATGGACAGAAAGATTGGCAGAAATGGGGGTTCGAATTCTATCCCTTTCCGATACTATTGGAAGTTCTACACCAGAGGTCATTGATTATTTATTTTCAAATTTAATCCCCAAATATCCCAGCATTGAATTTGGGGCACATTTGCATACAACCCCTGCCAAATGGCATGAAAAAGTAGATGCTGCATATAAAGCGGGCTGCCGTCGTTTTGATGGTGCTGTACAAGGCTTTGGAGGTTGCCCAATGGCAAAAGATGAGCTTACCGGGAATATGCCAACTGAAAAAATGCTGTCCTATTTTACTGCAGAAAAAACGGATACAGGAGTCAATTGGATGGTTTTTGAGGCGGCATTTAACAAGGCTACCGAGCTCTTTTCCAGATACCATTAGAACTTTCTTATTTCCACTAAAAGTCTTCCGAATGTTAAATTTCAAAACTTATTTAAATTTAATCTAAATAAATTTGTTAAAAAAATTAACAACGGATATATTTGCCTTACTATTTACATTTAATCTAAATAAACTTAAAAAATGTTACTAAAAAGATTTTTCATATTAAGTATGTCCGCAGGCTTAATTGTTTCCTGTTCCAGTGATGACTCTGATGATGTTGACCCAATAGGAATAGACAACCCTGCTACATATGTTTTTGAAAGGGAAGGAGAAACTTCAGTAAGCTTTAGTGGTCAGACTACTCGTATTTTAATGGCAGAAGAAATCATAGCCAAATTTCAGGATGAAACTACAACCTTAGAAGAATTGACGGCTATGTTTGCACATGTTGAAGGAGAAAGTGATTTTTCAGATGCTGACCTAAATGCATCAGACAAGAATATTCTTGGCAAAACTGCCGCCTCCTTTGATTTCTTTTCCAATAATGCCACAGATCAGGTTTTGATTCGTGCTGATTTTGAAAGTTGGATACAGGCTCAAGTAGATGAGGTTTATCCAAACTGGAATGTAGCCGCTATGGCGGGAGCTGCCGGTCAGATTGCCGATGGCACCTCTGTAAGATACATTACGGATAAGGGACTTGAAATGAACCAGGTATTCAACAAGTCATTGATTGGGGCCTTGATGGTGGACCAAATGTTGAATAATTATATCAGTTCCTCAGTTTTGGACCCTTTTACTGCTGCTAATGATTCCGAAACTTTGGTGACGGACAAGAATTACACGGATATGGAGCATGACTGGGATGAAGCCTATGGCTATGCCTTTGGTACCGCTGCAGATTTGACCGATCCTAGACCTACTATTGGGGAGGATGACAATTTCTTGAACAAATACATTGGACGCGTTGAGGGCGATACCGATTTTGCCGGTATTACTGATGATATCTTTGAAGCACTAAAATTGGGCCGTGCTGCAATTGTGGCCAAAGAATATGATGTAAGAAACGAACAGGCAGAAGTACTTAGGGAATTAATTTCAGAAATAATCGGTATTAGAGCCGTGTATTATTTGCAGCAAGGTAAAAATGCATTGGATCAAACAACCCCCGACTATGGTGGTGGTTTCCATGACCTATCAGAAGGTTATGGCTTTATTTACAGCTTACAATTCACTCGTCAGCCAAATTCCGATGCGCCGTATTTTACGAAAGCTGAAGTAGATGCTTTTCTAATCGATTTATTGGATGATGGGGACAATGGACTTTGGGACGTGACCCCTACCACCTTGGATGCAATCTCAACATCGATTGCTGACCGATTCAGTTTTTACTGTCGAAGAGGCTGGAAGCTAAAATGAAGTATTTTCATTTAACTTTTTAAGGATGAAATAAAAAGAGGCGGGTATTTGGTTCAACCCTGCCTCTTTTGCTATCTTTGGCGATCATTAATTTGGAATAAATAAAAATAATTGCATGAAAAAAACGTGGTATCTTCTTTCCATCGCTGCATTTGTCCTGTTCATTTGGGCCTGTTCCTCAGATGGGTCTTCTTCGGATGATGGCGGAGGAGGTGATGATGAGGTTCCAGTAACGTTTGATCGGGGAGCTATGTTGGCACTCATGAGGTCCTAAAAGCTTCCAAATTTATAACACTTTGGTCAGCGACAAAAGCTTCATAAGTTGATTCTAAATCAGACAATTCAGACTGAAAAGCTTTATACGAAGGTATTATAATATTATCCGCCCAATTGGCCAACATAGCTCCCCGATCAAACGTTACTGGAACCTCATCATCACCTCCTCCGCCATCATCCGAAGAAGACCCATCTGAGGAACAGGCCCAAATGAACAGGACAAATGCAGCGATGGAAAGAAGATACCACGTTTTTTTCATGCAATTATTTTTATTTATTCCAAATTAATGATCGCCAAAGATAGCAAAAGAGGCAGGGTTGAACCAAATACCCGCCTCTTTTTATTTCATCCTTAAAAAGTTAAATGAAAATACTTCATTTTAGCTTCCAGCCTCTTCGACAGTAAAACTGAATCGGTCAGCAATCGATGTTGAGATTGCATCCAAGGTGGTAGGGGTCACGTCCCAAAGTCCATTGTCCCCATCATCCAATAAATCGATTAGAAAAGCATCTACTTCAGCTTTCGTAAAATACGGCGCATCGGAATTTGGCTGACGAGTGAATTGTAAGCTGTAAATAAAGCCATAACCTTCTGATAGGTCATGGAAACCACCACCATAGTCGGGGGTTGTTTGATCCAATGCATTTTTACCTTGCTGCAAATAATACACGGCTCTAATACCGATTATTTCTGAAATTAATTCCCTAAGTACTTCTGCCTGTTCGTTTCTTACATCATATTCTTTGGCCACAATTGCAGCACGGCCCAATTTTAGTGCTTCAAAGATATCATCAGTAATACCGGCAAAATCGGTATCGCCCTCAACGCGTCCAATGTATTTGTTCAAGAAATTGTCATCCTCCCCAATAGTAGGTCTAGGATCGGTCAAATCTGCAGCGGTACCAAAGGCATAGCCATAGGCTTCATCCCAGTCATGCTCCATATCCGTGTAATTCTTGTCCGTCACCAAAGTTTCGGAATCATTAGCAGCAGTAAAAGGGTCCAAAACTGAGGAACTGATATAATTATTCAACATTTGGTCCACCATCAAGGCCCCAATCAATGACTTGTTGAATACCTGGTTCATTTCAAGTCCCTTATCCGTAATGTATCTTACAGAGGTGCCATCGGCAATCTGACCGGCAGCTCCCGCCATAGCGGCTACATTCCAGTTTGGATAAACCTCATCTACTTGAGCCTGTATCCAACTTTCAAAATCAGCACGAATCAAAACCTGATCTGTGGCATTATTGGAAAAGAAATCAAAGGAGGCGGCAGTTTTGCCAAGAATATTCTTGTCTGATGCATTTAGGTCAGCATCTGAAAAATCACTTTCTCCTTCAACATGTGCAAACATAGCCGTCAATTCTTCTAAGGTTGTAGTTTCATCCTGAAATTTGGCTATGATTTCTTCTGCCATTAAAATACGAGTAGTCTGACCACTAAAGCTTACTGAAGTTTCTCCTTCCCTTTCAAAAACATATGTAGCAGGGTTGTCTATTCCTATTGGGTCAACATCATCAGAGTCATCACTGGAACAGGAAACAATTAAGCCTGCGGACATACTTAATATGAAAAATCTTTTTAGTAACATTTTTTAAGTTTATTTAGATTAAATGTAAATAGTAAGGCAAATATATCCGTTGTTAATTTTTTTAACAAATTTATGTTAGATTAAATTTAAATAAGTTTTGAAATTTAACATTCGGAAGACTTTTAGTGGAAATAAGAAAGTTCTAATGGTATCTGGAAAAGAGCTCGGTAGCCTTGTTAAATGCCGCCTCAAAAACCATCCAATTGACTCCTGTATCCGTTTTTTCCTGCAGTAAAATAGGACAGCATTTTTTCAGTTGGCATATTCCCGGTAAGCTCATCTTTTGCCATTGGGCAACCTCCAAAGCCTTGTACAGCACCATCAAAACGACGGCAGCCCGCTTTATATGCAGCATCTACTTTTTCATGCCATTTGGCAGGGGTTGTATGCAAATGTGCCCCAAATTCAATGCTGGGATATTTGGGGATTAAATTTGAAAATAAATAATCAATGACCTCTGGTGTAGAACTTCCAATAGTATCGGAAAGGGATAGAAATTCGAACCCCCATTTCTGCCAATCTTTCTGTCCATTCACCTACAATCTCCACATTCCAAGGGTCTCCATAAGGATTTCCAAAACCCATGGAAATGTAGGTGACCACTTCTTTATTCTCGGCACCTGCAATTTCCAAGATACCCTTTAAGAGTATCAACAGATTGGGTTATGGTCTTATGGGTATTCCTCATTTGAAAGTTTTCTGAAATAGAAAAAGGATACCCTAAATAGTCAATAGCAGCGTGCTTGGATGCATCAGTTGCCCCCCTAACATTAGCTACAATTGCCAAAAGCTTGCTTTTGGTTTTTGGATAAATCCAATTGAGCCAAAACATCTGCAGTGTCAACCATTTGGGGAATGGCTTTTGGAGAAACAAAACTCCCAAAGTCGATAGTATCAAAGCCACACCCCAAAAGTGATTGGATATATTTCACTTTCTCGGCCGTTGGAATATAGGTTTTAATACCCTGCATGGCATCTCTTGGGCATTCTATGAGTTTTATTCTTGACATTGCGCCCATAAAATTACCACTATTTATCTGATAGAAGGAGATACAATGCTATCCCCGAGAAAAACAAAAATCTGGAGCCACTTCAAGTACACGCCCGTTCTTGGATTTTTTCTAAGAAAATTAGAAATGGCACCGGCCAAAAATAGCAATAAGTCCAAAAATAATTAGTGCAGTCAGCATAAAAAGTAATCCCAGTATATAAAAACTGAGAAACGATATTCATTTCATCGCTAAACAAAAACCCTGGAAAAAAAGCCAAAAAGAAAATAGTTACCTTAGGATTCAATACATTCATAAGGAATCCTTTCCAGAACAATTTGGATGATACTTTTTTTGGACCTTTTTCCTTTGTCCAATTGAATTGAAGCTTCACTTTTATAAACCATAAAAGCCAGATATAAAAGATAAGCAGCTCCAAACAATTTGATCCCCAAAGAAAATAGTATCACTTCTCTTTATAACTTCGCGAAACCACCAAAAGGCCAGTAAGGTCGTATGAACCAAACAACCGCTTACCAAGCCTGCTACCGTTATCAGGCCTGCTTTAACACCATTGGTCATACTCTGCGTCAACACAAAGATATTGTCGGGGCCTGGAAATATCGCCAAAACTGAAGAGCCTAAAATGAAAGCAGTTAGAATTTCATAGTTCATTCCATAAATTTGGTTGAAAATGAAAATTACAAAATAATATATCTTCTATCTACCAGATTAAAGGTAGCTTGTTTGGATAACCCACCATCTAAAGTCATAATTCGTATCGATAACCAAAATAAACCTATATTTAACCTTGGCGGTTACTCTATTTTACCTAGTCATGGGCTCGAAAAATTGTTCAGTTTTGTATTCTATTCCAAAGTATATTTTGTTTAGGACAGCAAATTATGGTAGACCAAAATTACACTGTTGAGGAACTTGTCAAGGACATCCTGGTAGATAGTGGTTTGTGCGCAAACCTTTAATTTTCAATCATCCACCGGAACAATCGAAGGCATTAACGGAATTGGTTATTTCAATTCCAACGGCAGTAATTTTAGCTATGGGGAAGGTATAGTTATCTCTTCAGGTAACGTTTTAGATGCTGTGGGGCCAAACAATTTTACTGGAAGTTCAGGGTCCGAAACCTGGTTAGGAGATAGTGATTTGGCAAACATCACTGGCACTAGTAATCCTTTTCAACCGCTTCCTATATAAGTTTTGATTTTATATCATTAACAAACCGCATAAGTTTTAATTTTCTTTTTGCCTCGGAAGAATACCAAGATGATTTTCAATGCACGTTTTCGGATGTTTTTGCTTTTATTCTAACAGATTCAAATGGAAACTCCACTAACCTTGCCCTTGTTCCTGGCACCGAGGACCTTGTTTCTGCTACAACAATAAGACCAGGGGTGTCGGGAATATGTGAAGCACAAAATATAGGGTTTTATGGCCGTTCCAACAATGATGATTCAGCTATCTCTATGGCCGGAATGACCAGAAGTATGGTTGCAGCCTCAGAAGTTACACCTGGAGAGGTTTATAGTATTAAACTGGTTATAGCTGATAATTTGGACTCCGCATTGGATTCAGCAGTCTTTCTGGAAGGTAGTAGCTTTTCTACTGATGTTGGACTTGGGGAAGATAGAACCGTCCAAAATGGACAACCATCTGTGCATCGGTGAAACTTATGAATTGGATGCCACTTCCACAGGTGCCCTGTCCTATCAATGGTATAGAAACAACCAGAGACTTCCCCAGTTTGATGATACACCGGTTATAAATATTTCACAAGATGGAACTTATGACGTTATTGTTGATTTTTTCATCAACCTGCTCCTTTTCTGGAATGATTGAAATTGAATATGTTCCTGCACCCTCCCCATGTGGAAAATACGCCTTTAGCATCTCACTACCTGTGATTTTGATAACGATGGGGAGGAAGCCATCGACTTAACTCAAAATAGTCCACTTATTCTAGGCAATCAAGACGCTGGAATCTATCAGGTCAATTACTACAGGTATAATAGGGATGCTGAAAATTTTGAAAATGAAATTGAAAGACCCAATAGATAATTTCCCTTCACAAACCCAAGAGACAATTTATGCTCGTATTTCATCTGGAAACAGCTGTTATGAAATTGCATCCTTTATAGTAAACCTTAGACAAATATCTTTTGAGGCATCTTTGGAAGAAGAGTATATGATTTGTGTTGATGAAGAAGGGTTTCCCATAGGCGACCTACCAGTCTTAGATACTGGTTTATCAACTATAGATTATTCTTTTACTTGGTATTAACAATTCCTAATGATTCTGAAGGCCAAATACAGAATGAGAACGATAGCACCCACTCAGCAATGTCACCGGGCCTATATTCTGGTGGAAATTACCAACTTGCAGTATGGATGTTCCAACTTACTCCTAACCTCAGTTTCAGCAATTCCTCCCCCACCCACACTTTTTTGAGATTGATATTTTAAGTGACCTCTTTTCTGATGTACACTACTGTTTCCATTAGAACGGAAAACAATGATTCTTACATGTTCGCAATTGACAATGGTACATTTGTGGAAAATCCCATTTTTGAAAATTTAGTCCGGTGGAAAACATACGGCCCATATTCAGAATATTTATGGATGTGAAATTTACTCCCAAGATTTGTTTTTTGTGGATTACCCCACGTTTTTTCACTCCCAATGGTGACGGAATCAACGACACATGGAAAATAGATGGCTTAACAGAGATACAGAATCCAGAAATCACCATTTACGATAGATTTGGAGTCATTCAACAGCAATTTCAAGGCGAAGTTGAATGGGATGGTACCCGAAATGGAAATCAGGTTTTAGCTTCCGACTACTGGTTTAAAATTTCTTATGAAAATACTGAAGGAGTTCCAAAGGAATATAAAAGCCATTTCACACTAAAAAGATAATTAGTGTTAACCTCGTTCCAAAATAGCTCTGTTAATTTTCTTGATAAGTGCTGGGCCTTCATAGACAAAACCAGTATACAATTGAATAAGGTCAGCGCCTGCATCCAATTTTTCCAAAGCGTCTTCCGGGGAATGAATCCCCCCTACTCCAATTATAGGAAACGCCTTATTGCTTTTTTTCTGATAAAAATCGAATTACCTCCGTGCTTCGCTTTGCAAGAGGTTTTCCGCTTAACCTCCCTTTTTCCTCGGTCAATATTAGATGTGAACTTAGATTTTTTCTAGAAATAGTGGTATTGGTGGCAATAATTCCCTCAATCGCGGTATCAGCCATAATGGCAACAATATCCAATAATTGGTCATCACTTAAATCAGGTGCAATTTTTAGTAAAATCGGTTTTTCTTTAGATTTGTATTTCTGTGCCAATTTTCCGTTCTGCCTTTTAAGTTTTTTCAATAGATTGGTCAACGGTTTTTTATCCTGAAGTTCGCGAAGCCCCGGAGTATTGGGAGAACTTACATTGACTACAAAATAGTCCACATGTTCAAAAAGTGCTTCAAAACAGATCAAATAATCTTTTATGGCATCTTCATTGGCTGTTACTTTGTTCTTTCCAATGTTACCACCAATAATCACACGGTGTTCTTTTTTCAGCTGTTCCACAGCTTCAAAAACTCCCTTGTTGTTAAAACCCATTCGATTGATAATTCCCTGGTCTCCAACTAACCTGAATAGTCTTTTCTTTGGGTTTCCCTCTTGAGGTTTTGGTGTAAGCGTTCCAATCTCTACAAATCCGAATCCAAAGTCGGAAAACTCATTATAAAGCTTTGCATCCTTATCAAAGCCTGCTGCAAGTCCAACTGGGTTTCTAAATTTTAGGCCAAAGATTTCTTTTTCCAATTTGGGGTCATCTAAGACAAATAATTTTCTGAACAATCTATTCAACCCTAACTTAGAAAGTATC